>CAMTOL010000006.1 GCA_947074135.1 uncultured Rikenellaceae bacterium | reverse complement strand
TGTTTCGCTTCGTGTTGGGATTTGTACTTCTTTACAGTTAGGCTTTATCTTATGCATTTAGGTTCTGTGCTTTTCTTTTCTTTATAGATTTCGTTAGATTTTTCCGCATTATATGTAAAGTTCGATATTTGGGCTTAATGGTATATTTATCGGGTCGAACTGGGGGTTAAGTAGCATTAGGGTCGTTTCGTGGTCATTGTCGCTACGTCTGAGTACGCGAATTGTTACGAAGTGGTCACCCTCGTCCTCAACTACACATAGTTATGACTCGCCGTACATTATATTGTTCTTGCTGTTAATTGATTTGCAGGCAACCAAGTCGCTAGGGTTGTAGCGAGGTGACATACTCTCTCCGATAACAGGTCGGTAGAATGAGCAGTCATTAAATGGTTTGAAGTCTATATAGTATTCTGCTTCTATTTTGTCAAGAGTGTATAATTGGGTTTGGGTTGAGTTTATCGTTTTACTGATAAATGGTACTCCCTTTGTTTTGTGCTCTTCTGTAGTAGTATTCTCTGTGGTTTTAGTTGTCCATTGTCCTCTCTTGATTAACATTGGAAGTGTTCCGTTGAGGAGGTATTCTGAGTTAATGTTGAGTTTTTCTTCTAATATATCTCGATTACGAGCCGTTAGTCCAATTTTTCCATTCTCTATCATTGAGTAGGCGTTTTGTCCAATCCCTAGAACATCTGCCATACTTTTTTGAGTCATTTCTAAGCTTTTACGTACTTCGTATAGTCGTTTATTCATTTGTGTTATAATAAAATGTAAGTAGTTTGTCAATAAAAAATATCATAAAATGATAAGATTATCAATAAATGATATTAACTTTGTATTCGAAAAGGGATAAAATCACGCAATGATATCAATTTAATGATGTTTGATAACAAATGGAGGGATATCTTTTCTAATATCCAAAGAGTAAAATAAACGTAAATATTATATTGTAATAAATGGTGTAGTGCATCTGGCAGATGACTTTTATTGTGATCTTGCTCGAGTGCGTGTGAGTGAGCTTATTGATTATGAACATAATGATGGTGTGGTTGAACTCAATGTTAAAACCTCTAAAGATAAAAGCGTTGAAGTGCTATTTGCTTTTAATGTAGTGGACTTCTCGCTCGCTAATGGACTCGAATCAATTAACTACCTAATCATTGCTTTTGATGGTGCTAATAGATGTGCTACAGATTTCTGTACGTCTAAATTGTCGCCTCTACTTGATATTTAGTATCGTTATTAGTAATGCCTAAGAACCAAATGACTGAAGTGCAAAAACTTGCCAAAGAGATTGATAGAGTCGCTAAACTCTACGAAGAGCTCTTCTTGCGTGTCGATGATATAAAATCGCTTCAGGGAATGGAGAGATGTATTGAACTGAAGATGAAGATATGTGGACTAGATGCTAAACAATGCGCGCATAGTGTCGAAAAGCAACAAATCGAAAACTCGATTCTACTCTCTGAACTTCCTACAGAAGTGCTAAAACAACTACTTGAAATTCTTAACCATCAAATTATGAAAAAACTAAAAACAACACAAAACTAACTACGAAGAGTCTTAAAAGGATTGAAGATCTTAGAATTGATAAGTCGGCTCTTGAGCGTGAGATTGCCAAACGCTCGATGCTTGATTTTGCTAAGTTTATTAACCCCGAATTTGAAGTAACTCGTTTTCATAAAGCCTATTATAGGGTGCTAGATGATTTTGCTAAAGGTAAAATCAAGAAGTTGATAGTATCGGTGCCGCCGCAACACGGTAAATCGCTTGGAGCTAGTAACCTGCTCCCTGCCTATCTGCTTGGTTGTGACCCACGACTAAGAGTCTGTATAGCATCTTATTCGTTTTCGCTCGCTCGAAGATTTGGGCAAAGTGTTCAACGGCTTATCGATAGCAAGACTTATGCTTCGGTTTTTGAACAAACCAAACTCAAAGGTATGAGCGGTGCATCGAAGGGTGAGAGTACTAGTAGGACAGCAGATGAGTTTGATATAGTGGGGCACTATGGAGGACTTAAGTTGGTGGGTCGTGAGGGGTCGCTGACTGGCAATCGAGTCGATGTGATGATTCTCGACGATATGTATAAAGATGCTGCCGAGGCTAATTCGCCGCTTATACGTGAAAATGTGTGGCAGTGGTACACCTCGGTAGTTAAAACCCGACTTCATAACGATTCGCGCGAGTTGATTGTATTTACTCGTTGGCACGAAGATGATTTGATTGGTCGTCTGCTTGATGTTGAGCCGCAGGAGTGGACGGTGGTTAATTTTCCTGCCATTAAGATTGGAGAACCAACAGTTGAAGACCCTCGAAATGATGGCGAAGCTCTGTGGGCGGAGCGACACTCTGTCGAACTGCTGCTTCAAAAAAGAGCGATTGACCCTATCGCCTTCGAAACTCTTTATCAATGTAATCCAACGCCTAGTGAGGGGTTGCTGTACTCTCAATTTAGTACTTACGAAGCAATTGAGGAGCATCTTATTCGGCGAGCTGCTTATGTCGATAGTGCCGATACGGGTCGTGATTACTTGTGTGCCATTGCTTATGGGGTGGCACAGAGTGGGGTAGTGTATCTGCTCGATGTGGTCTATACTCAAGCGCCGATGGAGGTAACTGAGGGGCTTTGCGCTCAAATGCTTCTTGATAACGATGTTGAGCTCTGCTATGTGGAGAGTAATAACGGAGGTCGAGGTTTTGCGAGGTCGCTTGGGCGAATGGCTGGTCGGTGTCGGGTCGAGAGCTTTCATCAGAGTGCTAACAAGGTGTCGAGGATTGTCAGTAATGCCACTGAGGTTATGCGGTCAGTTCGAATGCCGAAGGATTGGCGGGAGTGCTGGCGTGAGTTTTCGCGCGATTTGTTGGCTGTCAGACGTGAGGTTGCTGGGTCGGCGACTGACGATGCTGCCGACGCTTTGACTGGCATTGTCGAGAAGGAGTTTGCGGCTAGGTCGAAGAAAATCTCAAAGGTTGCCTTTCGAGGCTCTTAGACTATTTGGTACTTAAGCCGATTAACAGTTGGATTCAGATTTCTAGCTACTTCGTAGTCTTGCAAATCCGAAGGATTTGCGCCTTGGGGATTGGATTTTTGTTATTACTCTAATCAGTTGCCACTTTCCCTTTTTGGAAATGAAAGCGTAGCTTTCAATCTTCAAGGCAGTTCAAGCTGCCGTACGAGCATTAACTAGAGTAATGACAAAACCATAAACTCTTGCCGAAAACTGCGTTTTCGATGATGTTTTTATTATTGTAGTTTGTTACTGCAAATTTGAACTATTAACACTTTTATCAACAAATTATGAACATTAATGTTAAAAACCTTAACCAACACCAAGTAGTCGTAGATATCGAAGGTGTTATCGGAGTCGAAGAGTGCTACCAATTCGACGACTCGCCAAATGACGAAAGAGTTTCGACCTACGAAAAATTCAGACAAACTGTCGCTCAAATTCAAAACAATCAAGATGTTAAAACCCTAAGAGTTAATATTCGCTCGACAGGAGGCTCTGTCCAAGATGCCCTGCTTATTCACTCGCTACTAAACGAGCTAAACTCGCAAATCGAGGTCGAAACGCACTGCTACGGCTTCTCTGCATCGGCGGCAACAATCATTGCTCAAGCTGCAAGCGAGGGAAAACGCTTTGTGTCGTCCTCTGCTCTCTATATGATTCACAACTCTAGCGCACAGTTCGATGGAAATGCTAGTGAAGCCGAATCGGTAGCGCAAATGTTGTCGAAAACCGATGCTCAAATTGCTTCGCTTTATAGCCACCGTTCTGGGCTGCCGGAGGAGCACTTTGCTCAAATTATGGCTCGTGATAATGGGCGTGGCGAGTGGTTGACTGCTGACGAAGCTGTCGAACTGGGACTTGCTGATGTGGTCGAAAGCTACTCGTCGGTGCGTAACCTAGTGAACTCGGTTAAAGAGTTCTTTGGGCGATTCTTTACGCCGCAAACTACTCAAATGCAACCCATAGAAGCGCTTGATAAAGTGCCTCATAATCTTGTGGAAGAGAACTTTGCTGATAACAGAACTCTCGATGAGGCTCCAACTGAAACATTGGCAAAAGAGGACCCGGAAATCGCTCACTTTGCAATCTCGCTTAGTGCTAACCGTAGCTCTTACGAAAGCGATGCAAAACTGTTTCGTCAACGCTAAAACCTATCCTGTATTATTAATAATTAGCTGAGGTTATTAACAATCAGCTTAGGTTGCTAACAATGTTATTGACATTTCTGTCGGTAACACTACTGTCGTCTATCTTAATAATTAATTATTAACAATGTTATTAACAAAGCTATTTTAAAGAAGCTTTGTTTAGTCTGTCGTGTGGAGTGTTATTAACATTATATGTTCATAACATTGATGATAACACATTATTTAATCAAAAAAACTTTAAAAAAATGTCAAAAATTGTTTCAAACCCTAAAACCTACACTGGTCAAGAACTGACCACAACTTTCTTCCGCCCAATGCTACAAGGCGATAACGCTCAAGCACTCGGTATCAGAGTGATGTACAATATGCCTGTGCCTACAACCCTAAACTTTTGGCGTAGAACTCCCGACGCTCTTAAAACATACGCTAAAGGGTGGAGCGGTGGTAGTGCAACGGAACGCTTCCAAAAAACTATTAACCTCTCGAAAGTAAAAGCAGAGATGAGCTATGCAGCTGCCGACTACTTCTCGATGGTGTATGAGCTAATCGTAGGTCGTAGCGATGTGAACCTAGCAGACTTGAGTGGAACTGAACTCGAAGCCGCTGAAACTGAACTATTCCGTAGTGCAATTGCCGAAAGTATCCGCGCTACTATGTGGATTGGTGATACTGCCCGCTCTGGCAGCTACTCAACATTTGATGGACTGCTAAAACGAATTAAAACCGATATGGGGAGTGGTGCAAACGATATTGCAAACGTTACGATGACCTCAATGTCCACTGTTGGTAACGCCGAAAAACTATTCCAAACTATCTACAATAAAAGCTCGGCGCAACTTCGCGCATCGAAAGGTGAGGGCGAATTAGCGTTCTTTGTTTCTCGTGATGTTTATGAAAACTACGAAGCTAGTCTGTTGAGCGGCAACCTCGACTCGGTTCGTGCTGCTAAAATAAACGGTATCGATACACTATACTTCCTAGGTGTGCCTGTTATCGATATGGGTGTTGATAACTATATTGCAGAGGTCGGTGACTTGCCTTCAAGCTGGGCAATACTAACCGATAAACGTAACCTCGCTTTGGCAGTCAATACAGCAGATTTCCCCGGTTCGGAAATCGCTATGTGGTATAACCCAGATGAGTTGGAAAACCGCCAAAGAGCAATCTTTATGGCTGGTTGCGACTACCTGATGCCTGAACTTATTGTTGCCTCGCACTCTCTCTAAATCAAAGAGATGAAGTTATAATGTAAACAGTTGTGGGGATAGCCCTAAAAAGTGTTATCCCCACTTTTTATGAAAAAATACAAAACAGAAGAAAATGAAAGCAACTTTTTTGAAAAACATTGCCCAAACACCGCTTATTGCCTCCTCTGTAGCTTCGCAAAGTGAAGGGCAAATCAAAGAGGTGTGGCGGTGGGGTAACGACAATATGATGCCCATTGCTCTGTCGCAGATTAGTAGATACTCGCCAGTGCATCGCCGTATTATAATCGACAAAGCTGACTATATTGCTGGACGAGGGTTTAGTTGTAGCCAAAGTGACGCACTCTCATTTATCGAGTGTTGTAATAGTAATCGCCAATCGTTGCGCTCTATTGTGCAGAGAGTAGCCTTTGATAAATGTCTATTTGGGAATGCTGTTGTTGAAATCGCATTTCGTGACGATAAAGTCGCTATGTGGCATCAAGATGTGAGCCGAGTTAGGGTTGCCAAAGATGGAAATCATATAGTGCTGCACCACAACTGGAGCCAATTTAAGGTTGAGCAGAGTAGAGTGCTACCTATTTTTCCGCTTTGCGAACAACATAGCGACGGAACAGTCCGTACAGCGATTTTTTATAAAGATTATGAACCGATGTTCGAAAACTACGGCGTACCTAAATACATTGCCTCGCTTAGTGCTATCGCTATTGCGCACAAAACCGATAAATGGAACGTAACACGAATTGATAACTCATTCTCTCTTAGTGGAGTAATGGTGCTCGATGGTTCAACATCAACCGAGGAGGAGGCTGAAGAGTTGGCGCAAGTGGCACAACAAAGATTCGAAGGCACTCCCGGTCAGGTAATGTTTATGGTCAAGAGTTCTGAAGATAGTGATAATACTAAATTTGTGCCAATCTCGTCGTCGAACGATGGGGACTGGAAGTCGTTGCACCAACAATCGACTGAAGATATTATTATTGCTCACTCCTGGTTCAGGACGCTTAGTGGATTGGAGTATGCTTCGGGATTCTCGGCCGAAAGGGTGCAAAATGAGTATAATATTGCGCTCACTACTGTAATTAAGAGCGAACAGCAAGATATAATAGAACCAATCAAGCAAGCGATGGAACTTCAGCTGGGTTGGGATTTAGAATCGCTCACATTTATCAATACTCCACCATTTGATGCCAAACCGCCATATATGCGTATATGGGAGGCTCGTAAAATCGATGGGCTCGATTACGATCCAACAGATAGTGAACAAAACCTGTTCCTATCACAGATTTAATTCGAAATTCAAAATTGGTTTCTAACCACTAAACCCTAATTACTAAAAAGATGTTGCTAATTACACCAGCGGAGGTTATCGCGATGGCATTCCTGCCTCGTGAAGCTATATCAACCTCCTCGATTCGACCACTCAAAATCGATATAGCACAACAACAATTTATTCTTCCTCGATTTGGCGAACAGATGTTCGAACAGTTTGGTGAAGCGCTCTATCTCGAATTTGTGGAAAACTACATTAAACCCGCGCTCGCTCACTATATCAGAGCTGCCGTTATTGACGAAATCTCGATTCAAGTAGGAGATAACGGAGCAATAGTGTATGACAGTCAGAGCGCTACCGATAAATCGTCGCAAAGCGAAAGCCAATCTACTCAATCGAGCAAAACAACCGAAGAGATAAGTAGCGACGGAGAAAAACATCAAAGCGAGTCGGAAGAACTATCAACTAATAGAAATCACAATAGCGAACAGGTTGGCGAAGCCTATACGCCAATTGTGGCCTCGAATTGTCCAATCGAATGCGATGATATTATTCTTACGCAAACTACCCAAAGTACTGAATCATCGTATAGCGAGTTTGATGAACTGAATAGTGAAATCTCTAACTCTGAGACTCAAAAAAATGAGAACGGAACGACTAATCAAACTGTTGAACAAAATGAGAGTAGTGTTAAATATAGATGTGCAACTGGCGTAGAGCGTAAGTTGTTGAGCAGCCGTGCGATGAGCGATGCAAATGTGTTGATTGCTAAGGCTGTACGCTTTGTCGAACGAAATCCAGACCAGTTTCCACTCTACGAAAAAAATAACCTGAGCTCCCGTTTTTTCTTCTAAACTACAATAAACGATATGGAGATAATTTCAATAATTCTAAATTTTGTATTAAGCACTGGTATTGTAGGGGTGCTGATTTTCTACTCATCGAAACGACGCCAAGCTGAAGCCGAGGCAGCTAGTGCCGAAAGTGAAGTCAAAGTCCAAGAGTTCTCGATTCAAAAGGTAAATATCGAGTTCCTATCCTCTCAACTCCAAGAGGCGTGGACTGAAGTCGAAAAGATGCAGCAAATAATCAACTCGAAACGAGAACAAATCATCGAACTAATAAAACAGACAAAACAGCTCGAAATTGAACTAATCGAAAGCCAAAACGCAAGGCATAAAGCCGAAATATATACCTGTTTTAAATCGGAGTGCTCTCATCGATCTGCGTCATAGGTCACTCAAGTAATAAGTGTAAATAGCAATTATTTTACTCTCCTTTTTTGTGAAAAAGTAACGATAGTAAACAGTATTCTATAATTTGTAATTATGTTAAACAAATAATGAAAAAAGTAATTGAAGGTGTCGTGACCTCGCGTTTTGGAGGCAGACATCACCCTTTAGAGGGAGTTTTTAAAGTACATCAAGGAATAGATGTGTCGGCTGTTGTCGGTACTCCTATCTATAGTCCAACTGACGGAACGGTGGCTGCCGTTTTTACCCATATCTCTGGCGGATTGACGCTAGTGCTTCGTTCAGATTGTGGGCTAATTCGCTATGGTATGTGCCATTTGAACACAGTGCCGTTAGAGGAGGGAGATGAGGTGCGAAAAGGCGAAATTGTGGCCTATAGCGGCAATAGTGGTCGCTCAACTGGTCCGCATTTGCACTATTCGGTCAAAACTGGCGGAAAATGGTATGGGGAGCAATACGTAGGCGGTAGCTATGTCGATAGCGAGAAGTATTTGGTTATTGAGCCGTAAGTGTGGGTTTAATTTTCAAGTGTAATGGTAGTGTTATATAATAAAGCCATTCTTACAAAGATTGTAACTGTACTCAAATTTGCGGTTGCTGTCGGTTTTCTGCTCTTTCTTATGCTGTGGTGCAGCGGAAGAGATGAGCGAAATAGGTTGCAATACAACCAAACAGTTCTGCTTGATAGTATAACTGTTTATCGAGTTAGAGATTCGCTCACTGCTATCTCGATTGGTGTTTTGACGCTCGAACGTGACGACCTCAAACGCTATCGTGCGCAAGATGCCGAGTTAATTAAGGATTTGAACCTTAGACTAAGGCGAGTGATGAGTGTTGGCAAAGTCTTTTCGGCGTCAAAGTACGAAATTAGAAGTATTGAGCCAATAGGGGATAGAGTGTGGAGATATAAAACCCCTTATATCGACTTTAAGGCTAGTTTGGAGAGCGATTTGTCGAAAAGTAACAGTGAATTACTCTCTGCCGATGTTGTAATTTACGATACAATTGTACAAGTTCTGCATCGAGTTCCTAAGTTTAAGTTTCTCGGTATTTGGTTTGGGACTAGGGGTGTGAGGCAGGAGATAGTGAGCAAAAATCCGCATACAGTTATTGTAGCTGCTGAGTATATCGATATTAAACGATAGTTTTTTTTGATTCTGTGTTCTTTGCGCAAAATGAGGATTATTATACGCAAAAATCCATCTTTTTTTACTCTTTTTCTTGTTTCTTTGTAAAGAGAGAGTAAACTAATTATTAAAAAAAATGGTAATTGCAGTAGATTTGGGCGGAACAAATATCCGCGTGGCTCGTGTCAAAGATGGAGTAATTGTTCAAAGTGTCGTAAAGCCTAGCCCCTCGACTATGTCGCTAGACGACTCAATACTTTACTTCAAGAGCGTGGTTCGTGAGCTTTTTGCCTCTGATGTTACGGGCATTGGAATTGGAGTGCCATCGGTTGTCGATGTCGAAAATGGAATAGTCTATAACGTGATCAATATACCATCGTGGGAGAGGGTCGAACTCAAAGCGATTCTTGAACAGGAGTTTGAAGTGCCTGTCTTTGTCAATAACGATGCCAACTGTTTTGCGCTTGGCGAGTGTCGTTATGGCGAGGGTCGTGGATTTAAAGATGTGGTTGGGTTGACAGTCGGAACTGGTGTTGGAGCTGGTATTGTTGTCGGTTCGGAACTCTATAATGGGAGTAATGCTGCGGCAGGTGAGGTTGGCTGTATTGAGTACTTAGATGGCGACTATGAGAGTTATTGTAGTAGCCGTTTCTTTGAACGATACTCTACGACTGGTGTTGAGGCTGCAAAACTTGCTGTGCAAGGCAATAGTGAGGCTATTAAAATGTGGGAAGAGTTTGGTGACCACCTAGGCAAACTGCTGCATACAGTGCTTTTTGCCTACGACCCACAAATAATAGTGTTTGGAGGTGGATTGACGTCTGCTTATTCGCTTTTCGAAAAGTCAATGTTTAGACGACTCTATAAATTTGCTTACCCTAGTGTAATCAAAAACCTAATCGTTAAACCATCTTCAAATCCTCAAATAGCAATCCTGGGAGCTGCTGCTCTCGTTAAATAACATAAACTACAATGAAAAACTTTAAACACCTTTTTTTGTTAACCTCTAAGTTAACCGTTGTGGCGATGTGCGCTGCTATGGTGGTAGGTTGTGCTGAACAAAATCTTGAAAATCTTTCTTCCCAAACCCTGCTTAGCGATGGCTGGGCAGTACAAAGTTCGCAGAAGATTAATGCCAATGGAGTTGCGCTTTCGCAAACAGGACTTGATGTCTCAGACTGGTACAGTGCCAAAGTTCCATCGACGGTTATGGCTACGTTGGTTGATAATGGACTCTATAAGGATCTTTTTGTTGGCGACAACTACACTAAAGCCTCTCGTGGGGAGTTCAATGTTTCGTGGTGGTATCGTACAGAGTTTGATAGCCCTAAAAGTGACGAACTGCAAAATGTAATGCTTCAATTCGATGGGGTTACATATCGTGCAAATGTGTGGTTGAATGGCGTTCAAATCGCCTCGAAAGATGATATGTTTGGACCATTCCGTATGTTTGGTTACGACGTTACTGGAGTGCTAAAAGATAGAAATGCTCTTGCTGTCGAGATTTTCAGAGCAGAAAAAGGCGAACCAAATATCGGTTTTGTTGATTGGAACCCTCGCCCACTGGACGAAAATATGGGTATCTTCCGCGAGGTGCGACTTGTGACAAGTGGTAGCGTTTCGATGAGTGATACTTGGGTGCGCCCTCGTGTCAATACCGACACCTATAAAGAGGCGTGGTTGAGTGTAGAAACGATGCTTAATAACTTTACGAAAAGTCCAGTTGAGGGTAAGTTGGTAGGCGAGATTGAGGGTAAAAAGTTCTCAGTACCTATTGCTCTAGCTGCTGGCGAAAACAAAAAAGTTATAGTTACTGCCGATGACGCAAAATGCCTACATGTCAAAAATCCTCGACTATGGTGGTGTAACAATATGGGTGAGCCAAATATGTATAACATTGATGTTAAATTCGTGGTTGACGATGTAGTTACTTCTGCGCAAAATATTGACTTTGGCATTCGTCATATCGAGTCATACTTCGACGAAGATGGGCATCGTGGTTTTAAACTCAATGGTCAGAATGTGCTAATCAAAAGTGCCGGTTGGACTGACGATATCTTTTTGCGTGACAATGAAACAACTAACGATATTCAAGCTCGTTATGTTAAGGATATGAACCTCAACTCGATTCGTTTCGAGAATGTGTGGGGAACTAACCGCAATATCTATGACCTTTGCGATAAGTATGGACTACTAGCACTTGTGGGTTGGAGCTGCCAATGGGAGTGGGAGAACTATATCGGAATACCTGACGATGAGTTTGGTGCTATCAAATCATCTCACGATATGTGGCTGCTTACCGAGTCAATGCGTCAACAAGTTATTTGGCTACGTAATAATCCTAGTGTATTTGTGTGGATGGTGGGTAGCGACAAGCTGCCGATGCCAGAACACGAAAAGATGTATGTCGATTTGCTACCTCAGATTAGCGATATGATCTATCTCGCAGCAGCTGCTATGCGTAATAGTGAGGTTTCAGGTTCTACTGGTGTTAAGATGATGGGTCCTTACGAGTATGTTGCCCCTAACTATTGGTATGTTGACAAGAGAGCTGGTGGAGCTTATGGATTTAATACCGAAACAGGTCCAGGCTCTGAACTGCCTGTCGAGGAGTCTATCGCTAAGATGATTCCTGAAGATAAACTATGGCCAATCTCGAAAGAGTGGGATTACCATTGTACGACTGCTGCCGAAGCATTCAATAAGATGAACGTTACGACCGAAGCTATTACAAATCGCTATGGTGAGGCAAAAAACTTGAAAGAGTATCTAGATAGAGCGCATTTGTTGAGCTATGAATCTGTTAGAGCTATGTTCGAAGCGTTCAGAGTAAATAAAAACAGCGGTGCTACGGGTGTGGTGCAGTGGATGCTAAATTCGGCGTGGCCATCGATGTACTGGCAGTTGTATGACTACTACTTGATTCCAACTTCGGCTTATTACGCAACTAAAAAGGGTAATGAACCGCTACAACTAATCTATAACTATGGCGATAACTATATCTATGCTCTTAATGCGACAATGAACTCTTACGATAATTTAAAAGCAAATGTTAAGGGCTATTCGATTGACTCTGAAGAGCTTTATGCAAAGGATAAAGAGTTCTCGATTGGTGCAAATGACGTTGTTAAATTGTTTGAAGTTGTCAATGATGCAAAAAATAGTATGCTTTTTCTGTCGCTTTGTGACTCGAAACAGAAACAGATTACCGACAACTTCTATCTATTGGCTAGTGAGTATGATAAACACGACTGGCGAAAAAGTTCTTGGTGGGGAATACCTATGGAGCAGTATGCCGACTATAAAGATGTCGCAACTATCGAAAGCGCAGCGGTGTTAGTCGAGGTGACTAAAAATGGTAACAAGTTGGAGGCTAAACTGACCAACAAATCAAACAATATTGCAATGTTTGTGCATCTGTTGGGCAAAGATAAGAGCGGAGAGGTGTTGTATCCTGTCTTTTGGAACGATAACTACGTAACGTTGCAACCTAACGAAGTGAGAGTCCTAGAGTGCGACTTTGGTTCGGAGGAGCTATTAAATAAACTTTGCGAAGTTAAGGTTTCAGGTTGGAATACTGGCGTTAATGTAGTTAAAGTGAAATAGAGAGAACTTAAGGACTCTTTGTAATATCTTTTAAAGGGAGAATTTTGTTTGGGGGTTTTGCAATTATTTGATAAATTTGTGAAACAACTTTAAAACAAGATTCTCCTTCGCTTTTTTACTATGGCTCGCCTAATATTACTAACCGACTTCTCTGAAGAGTACGCAAAAAGACTCCTCAACGGTATCGTCGCCTATTCTAATGAACATTCGCCTTGGGTGTTATGCAAAATGCCGCTTTCGTATCGTGATGTGAATGGTATTGAGGGTGTGTTGGAGTGGGCTTTGAAGTGGGAGGCTGATGCCATTATCGGACAGTTCTATCCAAGCGACAATGTAGAACTCTTTACCAAACACAATATCATAGCAATTGCTCAAGACTTCAAGAGTCGCTTTAGCTCAATTCCCAATATCACTGCCGAGCATATTAAAGCAGGAGAGATGGGTGCAAAATATTTTATGCGTAAAGGTTTTCGGAATTTTGGTTTTTATGGATTTTCGGGTGTAGTGTGGTCAGAGGAGCGTTACAAAGGATTTTTGAATTTTCTTTGTGAAGCAGGATTTCAAAACAATGTTTATCAATACATAAACAGTGATTCTCGGGATTTGTGGTACAACGAACACGATAAACTTGCTCAGTGGCTTAAGGCTTTACCAAAACCTGTTGCTGTGATGGCGTGTGACGATAATCAAGGGCATCATATCTCGCAGTTGTGCAAACTTCACAATATAAAGGTACCGCAAGAGGTGGCGGTGCTAGGTGTGGATAACGATGTGGCGGTCTGTTCACTGTCAGCTCCTCCGCTATCGTCGATTAATCAAGCGGTTGAGCGAGGTGGATATGAGGTTGCAGAGATGATTGAGATGATGATGCGAGATAGGGAGTATCGAAGCGAGGATATATACATATTGCCCACAAATATTGTTACCCGCCAATCTACCGATATCTACGCTACTCAAGATAAACACATATCGACCATTTTGCAATATATCCACAACAATATTGGCGAGAAGTTGAGTGTTGAACAGCTTTCTGAACTAGTTCCACTCTCTCGCCGATTGTTGGAGATGAATTTTAAGGAGGTTGTAGGTGTGCCAGTCTATAACTATATACTGAATCTTAGGATTTCGAAATTTACTGAGCGTTTAATCGATTCTGATGACTCTATTCTCGAAATTGCTGAACAGCTGGGTTTTGGCGACTGCAAAAACGTATCTCGTACCTTTAAAGCCATCAAAGGTTGTACACCAACCCAATATAGGCTCAAACGTAAACTTTAATATCCTCCGCCGAGAGCTTTGTAGAGGGTCACATACTCAGATAGTTGCGAGCCCAGTGTGCTTGCATAGTCTAGTTGTGCCGAAAAATATTCGCGCTCTGCATCTAAAACATTGAGATAGGTATTTTCACCGTTGTTGTATAACTCTTGTGTTAAGGTTTGAGTAATCTTATTAGATTCAACCAATGCTTTTTGATTCTCGATTTGCGAACGATAACTAGCAATACCAATTAGAGCGCTTTCGACCTCGCTAAGGGCAGTTAGAACGGTCTGTTCATAGCTTAGTATTGATTGTTTTTTCTCCTCTTCGGCAATTTGTACAGCTCGTTTGTTGCGACCAAAAGCAAAGATAGGTTGAGTAATATTTAGTACCGAGCTCCAGCCCCAAGGATTGCCGTTGAATAGACCTTTGAGTGTTGAGCTCAATAGACCACCTTCGCCAGTGAGAGTGAGCGATGGGAAACGGTTTGCGATAGCTGTTCCTACATCTGCGTAGGAGGCTTGAACGGTGTAGTAGGCATTAAGTATGTCGGGACGGCGTGATAGCAGGGAGGTTGGCAGTCCGGCTGGAATTGTCGGTGGTATCATCGAATGGAGCAGCTTTTCGCCATCGACCTCAATCATTTGGGGGTTAACACCAAGTACTGTGCAGAGGCTCATTATAGCTTGATCTCTTGCCTGAGTATAACTGGCAATCGAAACTGCTGCTGAAGCTACTAACGAACGATTTTGTTCGACATCTAGTCTTGTAGCCTCACCGTAGTAGAACATCGAGTCCATCAACGCTGCCGATGTTTTGCGAACTTCATATGTTTGTTTCGAGATTCGCAGCGAGAGGTCGTATTCGAGTAGCGAGAAGTAGGCAGAGGCTACTTGTGCGGCAAGTGCAAGTTTTGTAGAACGGTAGTACTGCTCTTGCGCTAACATTTGAGCTTTGGCAGCTTGAGCTGCGTAGCGCAATTTGCCAAAAATATCAATTTCCCAACTCAGTGTTGGTTCAATCGCATAGCTTTGAACTATCTTTGTCTGGTCGGTGTACGTGCCTTCGCCGTTTAGCGAGAGTCCTAGCGTTGGACCCAGTGCAGCTCGAGCTTGACGGAGTTCGAGTCGTGATTGTTCGACTTTCGATGCTACTGTAGCCAGATTTCTATTGCTGTCCAGGGCGATACCTATAAGTTCGTTTAGTTGAGCATCGCCAAACGACTCCCACCACTCTAACGATACAACACTGTCGCCCTTAGTTGCCACCGAATCGAAATGATATCTTTGTGGAGTGTTCATCTCTGGAGTTTTGAACCTCGCAGCAGCGCAACCTACAAAAAGTAAAGCAAATAGACTCAGTAGTGTTGCAATGGCTAAGATTTTTTTAATTGTTTTATCCATTATGATATCTATTTATTATTAATTTGATTGTCTGTTTCTAACTTTTCGGCAGCTCGTCTATCTCTGATTTTGTCGAACCTTCCTATTTTTGCAAACAGTACGTAGAGTGCAGGATAAATGAATACACCAAACAGAGTAGCAATAGCCATTCCGCCTACTAGAGCAACCCCCATTACAGTCTGTGCTACGCTCGAAGAGCCAGTTGCAAAGATTAGCGGCGAAACACCGAGTAGAAATGCAGTTGCAGTCATAATAATAGGTCTAAAACGTTCACGAGCTCCAGTAATAGCTGCCTCAATAATATCTTTGCCTTTGTCGAAAAACTCGCCATTGGCATACTCTACGATTAGAATTGCATTCTTTGCCGATAGTCCGATAAGCAGTATGAGTGAAATCTGCATAAAGATATTGTCAATATAGATTGGGTCGAGTAGATGGGCTAAGAATATGAACAGAGCAGCCCCAAAGGCGGCAATTGGTACTCCTAGCAGTATGGCAAAGGGCAGTGCCCAACTCTCATAGAGAGCAGCTAGAATAAGAAATACAAAAATCAGAGCAATCGCAAACGCCATGCCGCCATTGTTGCTTGCGCTGCTTTGTTGGAACGACATACCGCTCCACGCAATACCCATATCTTCGGGTAGAGCTTCGAGAGATAGTTTCTCGAGCGCATTCATTGCCTCGGAGGTCGAATATTTGGTCGAAACTGTTGCGTTGACTGCTATCGAACGGTAGAGGTTGAACTGATTAATAAAATCGACTCCAGTGGTGTCTTTGACCGTAACAAACGAAGATAGGGGAACCATTGTTGAGTTGCTGTTGGGTAGGTAGTAGTTGCTTAAGTCATCTTTGGACTCTCTATACTCAGCTTCACTTTGGACATAAGTTTCGTAGATCTTACCAAAACGGTTAAAGTTGTTGATGTATGCGCCGCCTAGGTAGGTTGAAATCAGAGTGTGTACATCTCCCATATTTACCCCCTGTACAAACGCTTCGTTGTTGTTTATTATTAGTTGGCGTTGAGGTACGTTTGAACTGAATTGCGAGGTAACTGTTGAGATTTCGGGTAGTTCTCGCATCTTCTCAATATAGTTGTTGGTGTTGTCGGCTAAATACTGAATTGTATTGCCGCCTTTGTCCTGCACCATTAACGAAATGCCTGAAGATGTGCCAAGCCCCGGAATTGCAGGTGCTTGGAAGGCAAATGCTTGAGCAGAATTAATTCCGAAGTAGAGCTCTTCGTTGAATTGCTCCACTAGTTGGGCAGCTGACTGTTTTCTATCTTTGTACTCCTTTAGTGTTATAAACATAATGCCGCTATTCGATGCAGCAACTCCTGACAACATATCAAACCCAGCAACCGAGGCTGTGTATTTTACAGCAGGGTTCTCTGTTATAATATCTCTCACCTCTGCCATACTCTGGGCGGTACGTTCGGTTGATGCGGCATCTGGTAGTTGAATGCTCACCATAAGATAACCCTGATCCTCTTCGGGTAGGAAGCCCGATGGGAGAGTTTTGAATAGTACAAATAGTGCGACTCCAATTATTGCCACAAAAGCTAATGCTCTGACGCTGTGACGAGCTATTGTATGACTGAAATTTAGATAGCCGCCAACTCGTTTATTGAACCAGCGATTGAACCAACCAAAAAATCCTTTAGTTTTAGGTTCTTTGTTGCGAAGAACAAGAGCGCAAAGTGCAGGAGAGAGTGTTAGAGCGTTGAAGGCAGATATTACGACTGAAAGTGCTATTGTAACGGCAAACTGTTTGTAGAGTTCGCCGGTGATGCCTGAAATAAATGAAACTGGTATAAAGACAGCGGTAAGTGATATTGTAGTTGCAATGATTGGCGAACTGACCGAGCGCATAGCCTTGCGTGTTGCCTGCTTGGGCGATAATCCGGCAGCGATGTTGACCTGTACTGCCTCGACCACCACAATTGCATCGTCAACCACAAGTCCGATGGCAAGTATTAGACCCAGCAGTGAAAATATGTTGACCGAGAATCCCAGTAGCGGAAAGAGCATAAAGGCTCCCACTAGAGATACAGGTATGGCGATGATTGGAATTAACATCGCTCTAAAATCTTGAATGAAGAGATATATTATTGCTACAACGAGTAGTAGTGCAATCACTAGAGTCGTTATGATGTCAGAAATGCCCGAACGTATAGGAGCAGTGGCATCAACCACAACGTCATAGCCCACCCCATCGTAAAATTTTTCGGATAGGCTCTCCATTTTAGCATTAACGGCGTTGCCCACCTCCATTGCGTTACTGCCTGGAGCTTGATAAACAACTATCATTGCTGAAGGTTGTTTGTTGAACTCCGACGAAGCTCCGTAGGTTTCCGCTCCTAGTTCTACTCTAGCCACATCGCCTAATCGTAGTTGACTACCGTCGCTAAGAGTCGTAATTGCAATATTTTCGTACTCTTTGGCGGTATTAATCGACGATGGTAGAGTGACAGTATAAGTGAATTCAGTTTGCGAGGTGTTTGGTTCTGCTCCAAACTTACCAGCTGCATAAATCCCACTCTGACTCTCAATAGCGTTTGTAATGTCGCTAATCGAAATACCTAGGTAGCTTAATTGATCAGGTTTTACCCATATTCGCATTGAGTATTCTCCTGCTCCCATAATATCGACCTTGCCCACTCCATTGATTTTGAGTAGTTCGTTTTTGATATTGATTATGGCATAATTCGACAGGAAAAGGTTGTCGTACCTGCCATCGCTGTAAAGGGCGTAAACCATCAAAAAACCAGTCATCGATTTTTGGGTTTCTACCCCCTGCTGTCTTACCGATGTAGGTAGCATTCTAGTTGCCGTTGCGGCGTTGTTTTGAGTAAATACAGCGTCCATATCGGGGTCTGAGCCAACTGCAAAGGTGACGCTGAGGTTCATCGAACCGTCCGAGGCGCTAGTGCTCTGCATATAGAGCATATCGCTTACACCCATAATAGCCTCACCAATAGGTGTGGCAACCGATTCATCGACACTTAGGGCATCGGCACCAGTGTAGGTTGCCGATACTTGCACTACTGGAGGTGTAATATCGGGATACTCCTCGATAGGAAGCGTTTGAATCGATATTATGCCAAGTAGCACAATAATAATGGAGGTTACGATGGCAAAAATAGGGCGACGTATAAAGAAATCTGACATTTTTTTTTATTATTTTGTGTAGATTATTTGGTGACTAGTCACTAATTCTTGATTGGTTTAATTTTTTGCCCACTTCTTACCTTCTGCAATCCCTCGGTAAGCACCATCTCACCTGGATTTAGTCCTGTGCGAATCTCCCACATAGTGCCATAGGTGTCGCCAAGTATAACGCTGCGATGTGTGACTGTGCCGTTGTTGTCAACCACAAAAACTGAGTTTAGACCTTGAGTCTGAATTACTGAACGTTGAGGCACAATGATAGTGGGGCGTTTCTTCCCAATGTTGGATTTAACCTTAACAAATTCGCCAGATTTGAGCGAGTGTTGAGGGTTTGGAAATATAATATGAACCACAATCGAGCCTGTTTGGTTGTTGAGAGCTCTCTCCGTAAAGGCGTATTTGCCTTTGTGTGGGAATAGTTTTCCATCAGCCGTTGTAAGCTCAATATTCCAGAAAGCTGCACCGTCATTGTAGAGCAATGTTCCAAGCGAGTCGTTACTGGCAATTGTTAGGTAGCGTGATGTTGGTATTGACAGATAGACGTAGATTGAATCTATATTTGAGACTGTATTTAGGGTTGTGTATTTTGTTCCACTTCCGACATAAGAGCCGATATTGGCGCTATTTTGTCCAATAATTCCGTCTGTTGGTGCTGTTATGAAACAGTATGAAAGGTTTAGCTTTGCATTTCTAAGCGATGCTTTGGAGCTGTTGACCGACGCAATGGCTTCGGCAAGCGATGCGGTGGCAGCATCTAGCGAACTACGACTTATTGCGCTCATTCGAGCTAATGGAACATATCTGTCGTAGGTGTCCTGTGCTTGAACTTTTTGCGCCTGGGCCGAAGCTAACGATGCTTCGGCAGCAGCTACATTGGCTTCGAACTCCGAAGGTTCGATAATTATTAGTAGTTGTCCCTCTTTGACAGGCATACCCTCTTGATAGTGGATAGATTTAATGTAGCCGTTTACTCGAGGTTCGATATATTGGTCTTTGTAGCTGTATGTTTGGCAGGTGAACTCCATAGTGACTGGAAGTGAGTCTGCGATAGCCTCAAAAACAGTAAGCTCCATCGGAGGAACTTTTGATGTTTCTCCTTTTTCTGATGATTTCGGAGAGCCTGACGAGCAAGATATTACCAATGACGCTGCCAATAAGCAGTAGAGAAGTGAACCGTAGAGTGCTTTCATTGTGGTATGATATAAAAAAAGATGTGTTAGTTAAATTCTAACACACCTTTTTTCAAAAATCGTACCAGCGAGTTTTTTCAATTATCAATTCTCAATTGTCAATTGTATATAAGACCGCCACTTCTCTATGCAGTTTGCAAAGTCAGAAGGGTAATCGCTCGTAAACTCCATTCGCTCCTTAGTTACAGGGTGGGTAAACCCAAGTGTTAGAGCGTGAAGTCCGTGACGAGGCATCAACGAGAAACAGTTATCGACAAACTGCTTGTATTTGGTGTAGGTTGTACCTCTTAAGATTCTGTCGCCACCATATCTTTCATCGTTAAAGAGAGGGTGACCTAAGTGTTTCATATGCACCCTAATCTGGTGTGTTCGACCAGTTTCTAGTTTACACTCCACAAGCGACACATAGCCCATCGATTCCAAAACCTTATAGTGAGTAATTGCGATTTTTCCATTTGGGTCGTCATCTTTAAGTACCGCCATTTGAAGCCTATCTTTTAAGTGGCGACCAATCATATTTTCGACTGTTCCTTCGCTCTCTTTAGGTGTTCCCCAGACTAGTGCGTGGTAGGTGCGTTCGGTTGTGTGGTGAAAAAACTGATTTGCAAGGTGGGCGTGAACCTCGCTATTTTTGGCAATAACTAGTAGTCCCGAGGTGTTCTTGTCGATGCGGTGAACAAGTCCAGCTCTAACATCACAACCACGACCAAACATAGGCTCATCTTTGAGGTGGTATGCTAGAGCATTAATCAGCGTGCCGGTGTAGTTTCCGTGACCTGGGTGTACGACCAGCCCTGCGGGTTTGTTAACCACGAGCAGATGTTTGTCCTCATATACTATATTTAAAGGTATATCTTCGGGGAGAATAACCAACTCTTTACGCTCATAAGGCATCATTAGTTGCACATCGTCGCCGGGCTTTACCTTATAGGAGCTTTTGACAGGATTATCGTTTACGATTACGTATCCGCTGTCGGCAGCCGCTTGAATGCGTGCACGCGAAGTTTTTTCGAGTTTCAGCTTTAGGAATTTGTCAACTCGAAGTAACCCCTGTCCTTTGTCAACCGTTATAGAGAAGTGTTCGAATAGCTCTTCGCCACTCTCCTCCTGTTCATTATATATTGTTTCGTCTATCATCTTATTGTGATTTGTGATTTTTTATGATCACTCTAAATATTATTTAATCTCTAATTTCTCCGCCCTCTACCTCGAACATCTTTAGCGGAGTGTCAAACTTCTTGGCAATCCCCTCCAAACGTACCTTATTACTGTCCGTTATAAATATCTGACCAAAATCCTCCGACGATACCAAACCTACTAGGTTCTCAACCCTGCTCATATCCAATTTATCAAAAACATCATCAAGCAACAATATTGCCTTGCGCCCACACTTCTCACTAATCACCCTCGCCTCCGAAAGTTTCAGAGCTAGTAGCAACGACTTTTGCTGCCCCTGCGAACCAACACTCCTAACCGCATAACCATTCATAGTAAGCGAAATATCGTCGCGATGAACCCCAATCGAGGTGTAACCCAATACCAGATCACGCTCTAAGTTGCGCTTCAACTGCTCCAACATTGGTCCCTCCTCTAATTTCGACTTGTAACTAATCTCTATACTCTCCCGACTGCCCGAGATTACCTCATAAAACTTAGACACCACTGGCGCAAGTTGAGTAATGTAGCCCAGTCGTAAATTGTAAACCTTTGTCCCAATCTCTGCCAACTGCTCCGACAGAATCTCAATTATCTCGTACTGTCCATTAGGATTTTTTAGCGCACTATTACGCGATGCCAAAACTGCGTTGTATCGCATCATCAAAGCTAGGTAGTGTGGGTCTATTTGCGATAAGAAAGCGTTCAGAAACCGCCGCCTATACTCTGGAGCGTCGCTAATTAGAGCAGCATCGCCAGGTGCAATCATTACTAACGGAAAACGCCCAATGTGGTCGCTCAACTTCTCATACTCCTTAGTGCCACGCAGAATTTTCTTTCCTCCTCCACGCTTAAACGAAACTGTTATCGACTCGCTACTTTGAGTGTTAGTAGAGTTATACCTGCCCTGTACAATAAAAAAGTCACGATTGTGAGTGATTGCTCCGCTGTCGGTGCAAAGTGCTGACTTTGTGAGCGAAAGATAGTGAATAGCGTCTAGAATATTGGTCTTTCCACTTCCATTTGAACCTACAAAACAGTTGAGCGACTCACTAAACGATAGCTCTGCTAACTCAATGTTTTTGAAGTTCGTAACCGATATGTTGCTTAAATACATAGTGCAAAGGTAAAAAAAAGGGGTAAAATTTGGCGGTTAAATATAAAAAAATTACTTTTGTGCTTCGAATTGTAGATTTTTATCAGTGTAGCATAGTTGATGTTGTACTTAAAATCTACTAAATGATAGTAATTTAATATTTTATAACAATATGGCAACAAAAAAACCTGTAGTTAAAGATCCAGAAGAATCAATCGAACAAGCACTGTCGAAAACTGAACTATTTTTCGAAAAAAATGGCAAACTATTGCTTTCAATCTTAGCAGTAATTGCTGTTGTAGTAGGTTGTTTCTTCGGTTATCGTCACTTCTATGCTCAACCTCGCGAACAAAAAGCAACCGACGCAATGTTTGAAGCTCAAATCCAATTCGAACGTGATTCATTTGCAATTGCATTAAACGGTGTTAAAGGTGTTTTTGCTGGTTTTGATGAAGTTGCTACTGAATTTTCGGGCACTCCTCAAGCAAATATTGCTAACCATTATGCAGGTATTTGCGCAATGAGAATGGGTGATTTCCAAAAAGCTATCTCATATTTCCAAAAATATAGCCAAAGTGGTAATGCGGCAGGTGATGTTATTGATGCGCAAAACTATGGTCTAATTGGTGATTGTTATATCGAGAGTGGTGATGCTGCAAAAGGTGTAGAGTTCTACAAAAAAGCAATTTCTGCCTCAAAGAGCGATGCCACAGCACCTATTTATACGCAAAAAGCCGCAATCGAACTTTATACCCAAGGAAAATATACTGAAGCTTTGGAGTTGTTCAAGAGTTTGTCGAGCAAATATCCTGCCTCTCTTCAGGCTCGTGATGCTGATAAATTTATTGCGTTAGTCGAACAAAAGTTATAATTGCTCAATACGCTAAACTAAAACGATATGTCGCCAAGTGAGTAAATTTGCACTTGGCGACTTTTTTAATTCATAATTTACAAATAGTTGTTCATTAATCCCCTGATCGTTCAAATAAAATGTCAAGTAAAAATCAAAATCTTTCATCTAAAGCAAATTCAGATAATTTGAAGAGTGCCGATAAGATGCGAGTTGCAATAGTTGTTTCTGATTGGAATTCTCAAATTACAAATAAGCTATTAGATGGAGCGTATAGTACGTTGTTAAAAGCTGGGTGTAAGGAGTCGAACATAATTGTAAAGAGGGTGCCTGGCGCTTTTGAACTCCCTATGGGAGTGCAGTTGATGCTACGTACCAATGTCTTAGATGGTGTTATTGCGTTGGGTTGTGTGGTTCGTGGCGGAACACCCCATTTTGAGTACGTTTGTCAAGGGACTACATATGGTATAATGGAGATTCAGCTCAACTATAATGTACCGGTTGCTTTTGGGCTTTTGACTGTCGATGATATGGAGCAGGCCGAAGATAGGGCAGGAGGAAAATATGGCAATAAAGGAGATGAGGCTGCAGCGACACTTGTTGATATGATGGTTCTAAAAGATGAGCTAGAGATTGAGTATTATGGTAAGAGTGAGGGTGATAGTGATGATTTGTTAGATAGTGATGATTTGGAAAATGATTTCTTGGATGTTATTGCTGGCAGCAAAAAAAAGCATCAATTTTCGTAGATTTTGCGTAGAATCTTTGTGTGAGTTTTGTAAAGTAGTATAAAAATATTAACTTTGTCATCGCTTTCGAAAAGAGCAATTAATAATTGTTGTTGTTCATCGGCAGAGCATTTTTCTGTAGAAGGTGCTTATTTTAGATAGTTAAAGCATAAATAATAATATAAGCTGTTGTAGCTCAGTGGTAGAGCACTTCCTTGGTAAGGAAGAGGTCACGAGTTC
>CAMTOL010000005.1 GCA_947074135.1 uncultured Rikenellaceae bacterium | reverse complement strand
GGGTCGGTGTTTATCGAAACAATCATTGCCGAGCCGTCCATACCTGCCGTGTGCTGGATTTGACCGCTGATACCACAAGCGATATAGAGTTTAGGGCGAACCGTTGTGCCAGTTTGACCAATTTGACGGTTGTGAGGAGCGTAACCAGCGTCAACTGCTGCACGAGAAGCTCCAACTTCACCCCCTAATACATCTGCTAGTTGTTTTAACAAAGCAAATCCCTCTTTTGAACCAACACCGTAACCACCTGCAACGATGATTGGCGCGCCTTTAATATTGATTTTGCGCTCTTCGATTTGGCGAGAGATGATTTTAACTGTTAAATCTGTATCCTTTACATATTTTTTCCAGTCAACCTCTTTGATTTCAGCTTTTTTCGGTGTGCTGCACTCTTTCATCGCCATCACACCCTCACGCACAGTTGCCATTTGTGGGCGGCAGTCAGGGTTGATAATCGTAGCGATGATGTTACCGCCAAATGCTGGGCGAATCTGGTACAACAAGTTTTTGTACTCATTACCTTTAGTGTCTGCGTGGTCGCCAATTTCGAGTTGAGTACAGTCGGCAGTTAGACCGCTGTGCAGAGCTGACGACACGCGTGGAGCTAGGTCACGACCAATGCTCGATGCGCCGAAAAGTGCAATTTGTGGTTTCTCCTCCTCGAATACTCCACAAACGATAGCAGTGTGAGGTAGTGTGCGGAAAGGAGCAAGTTCGCCACCACGAGCAATGTGGATAACGTCTGCACCATATTTTTCTAGTTGTTCGGCAACGCCGTCCAAATTATCTCCAATAACGATAGCCTCTACTTTGCAGTCAAGTTGACTAGCCAGTGAACTAGCTTTTGTTACCAATTCTAATGAAACATCAGCAACCTTGTTACCCTCTGTTTCGATATATACAAATATATTGTTCATTGTATTTTATCCAATAGTATGTGAAGCAATTAACTCTTGCATTAGAGAGCTGATGTCAGTATCGCTGTTGCTCAATTTTTTAGATTCTTTAGCAGTAAGTACGATATTTTCGATTTTCTTAACCTTAGTTGGCGAACCCTTTAAACCAAGTTCATTTTCGTCAACGCCGTCCAAATCAGAAACACCCCATTGAGTGATATTCAAATAGCAACGGTCGTTACGTAGGCTTAGATAGTAGTCTTCGTCCAACTCCTGAACTTCGCTAATAGTTTTAGCGTGTTTGTACTTCATTACGAGTTTAGCGTTTTGCGGACGGCATTCAGGCGCAGAAGCATTAACGGTCATAACCATTGGAATAGGGCAGCTAACAGTTTCAACTCCGCTCTCTAAGCGGCGTTTGATTGTGATAGTGTCGTTTTCAAAGCCCTCGATAAGTTCGCAGTAAGTAACTTGTGGAAGTCCCATTTTCTCGGCAACTTGAGGTCCAACTTGGGCAGTATCGCCATCGATAGCTTGGCGACCTGCAACAATAACGTCAGCACCAAGTTTGCGAACCGCAGCAGCGATAGTGTATGATGTAGCAAGAGTATCGGCACCTGCAAATTTGCGGTCAGTAACAAGAACACCGCCATCTGCTCCACGGAACATCGATTCACGAATCACGTCAGCAGCACGAGGAGGTCCCATTGTAACGATTGTGACAGTCGAACCTGGGCACATATCTTTAAGACGGAGTGCTTGTTCGAGTGCGTTGAGGTCTTCAGGGTTGAAGATAGCAGGAAGCGCAGCACGATTGACAGTACCATCTTCCTTCATTGCATCTTTGCCAACAGCACGAGTGTCTGGTACTTGTTTAGCAAGGACTACGATTTTTAAGGTTTTACTCATAGTATATCTATATTAGTTAATTAGATTATTATCGTAACTACAAATATACAAAAATAATTGAGTTTTTAATTTATTTTTTCAACAAAAAAACGTATGGAAGCCACAAAAAAAAAGGACACTCTCTTTTCGAAAATGTCCATTTTTAGTGGTTAATGGCTATTATAGCCATCTTATTGCTATCCTAGGTAGCCCTTGAGTAGTTTGCTGCGGCTGCCGTTGCGTAAACGACGGATTGCTTTCTCCTTAATTTGGCGCACACGCTCTCGTGTCAATCCAAACTCATCACCAATCTCCTCTAGTGTCATCTCTGCCGAACCAATACCGAAGAAATACTTCACAATATCACGCTCTCTATCAGTAAGTGTCGATAGTGCACGGTCAATCTCAACCGATAACGACTCATTAATCAGAGTGCGGTCAGCATTTGGAGAGTCTGAGTTTACAAGTACATCAAGCAGTGAGTTATCTTCACCTTCGGCAAATGGAGCGTCAACCGAGATGTGGCGACCACTAACTCGCATCGTATCCTGTACCTTCTCTTTAGGCAAATCTAATACTCGTGCCAACTCCTCTGGCGATGGAGTGCGCTCGTTCTCTTGCTCAAACTTAGCAAATGCTTTGTTAATTTTGTTCAACGAACCAACTTGGTTTAATGGAAGACGAACAATACGACTTTGCTCTGCCAAAGCCTGAAGAATCGATTGACGAATCCACCAAACGGCATAAGAGATAAACTTAAAACCACGAGTTTCATCAAACTTTTCAGCAGCCTTAATTAAACCTAAGTTTCCTTCGTTAATTAAGTCGGGGAGCGTAAGTCCTTGATTTTGATATTGTTTAGCAACTGACACCACAAAACGAAGATTTGCTTTAGTCAGTTTTTCAAGAGCAACTTGATCTCCTTTGCGGATACGTTGCGCCAACTCTACCTCTTCTTCGACTGTAATAAGCTCCTCTCTACCAATCTCCTGCAAATATTTGTCGAGCGACGCACTTTCGCGATTGGTAATTGATTTTGTGATTTTTAACTGCCTCATTTTTTTTTCTAATTGACAATGTCTTTTTCTTGTTAATACTATTTTTATCCCGTAATTACCATTTAATCATTGTCAATTGTCCATTGTTAATTGACTACTTGGAACGACGCCATACGTCCATCGGGGTAAATGCCCTCGATGAATTCTAGCTTATCTGTAATACGGTTTAGGTCGCCAAGACTATATATAGGAGTGTCGTTAATCGAAGTTATAATGTAGCCAGGACGGACTCTAGCTTTCGCTAATATACCGTTTGGATCTACACTCGCAACCTGAGCACCACCCCTAATTTTTAGCTCCTTTTTGAGTTTATCGCTCACCTCGACAAGTCGTCCACCAAGTTCCTTGGTCATATCAACATCGGTCGAGCTCATTAACTCCTCCTTACCGCGTCTATTACGTAAAGTGACGTCAAAATGTTTCACTTTACCCTCTCTTTTTATCGAAATATTTATCTTGTCGCCTGGGCTAAAGTTGTTAATTGTCTGTTGCACAGTCGATGGCGATGATACTTTTTGTGAATTAACTTCAAGTAGTACGTCCCCTTTTTTGATTCCTGCCGCTTCTGCTGCACTTCCTTTCGAAACTTCAGCAATAAATACGCCTTCTCTCTCTTTAATGCCATTCTTCTCGCCCAACTGTTCAACCCATTCGCTCGTAATCTCTTGCATAGCAACGCCTAACAGAGCTCGTTGAACAATACCATATTCACGAAGGTCGCCAACAATTTTTCGAGCTATATTCGATGGTACGGCAAACGAGTAACCAGTAAACGAACCTGTTGGTGATTTTATTAGTGTGTTGATACCCACTAACGAACCGTCGGTTGTAATTAGTGCGCCCCCTGAGTTGCCTGGGTTAACTGCAGCATCGGTCTGGATAAAAGCTTCGATACCAAGCTGTGAGTTCGATACGCCTAGCGAACGTCCTTTAGCACTTACAATTCCTGCAGTTACAGTAGAGTTAAGCCCATAAGGATTACCCACAGCTAATACCCACTCGCCTAGGCGAAGCATATCAGAATTACCAAATGTCAAAAATGAGAGTGGCTCTTTGGTATCAATTTTAACTAGAGCAATATCTGTTGAAGGGTCAGTACCAATAACCTTGCCATCATAGGTGTCTCCTGAGTTTAGTGTGATTTTTACTTGGTCGGCGCCGTCTATTACGTGATTATTTGTAACAATATATCCGTCAGACGAGATAATAACACCGCTACCTCCACCCATTTTTTGCAAGTTTGGCTCACTCGATTCCTCTTGTTGTTGGTTGTTGTTTCCGCCTCCTCTCTGTCCGTAGTTAGGACCAAAGAAGAACTCAAACGGGTCGAAACCACGACCAGAGAATGAACGTTGCTGCACTCGTTTTAGGATTTCGATGTTTACAACTGCATCGACACCCATTTGGGCAGCTCCCGTTAGGTCGGGAAGTGATGCTGACTGTGTTTGTTGTGTGAAATAGAGGTCTTTAGCTGCGGTGTTGCCACTCGATAGCGTATAGACACTGTTTTGAGAGTTGTTGTTTGACATTAGCACACCTACTGTTGCTGCCGAGAGTCCTCCGACAATCATTGCCGATAGAATACTCCAAAGAATTACCTTTTTACTCATAGTTATTTACCTTCTTTAATTTGGTTTCTTACTAAAATAATTAGTGGTTAAGATTTATTAATAAAAAGTAAAATTTTATTTCATATTAGTTAGGTTTTGATGATTGTTTGATAACTAACGAAAAAAATCTATATCTTTGTATGGCTATGGAGAAAAATTTTGAAAAAATATGTAAAGAGGTGTGCGAAGTGGCTCGTCGGGCAGGTCAGTATATAGCTGAGGAGCGCAAAAACTTCACACTCGATAAGATTGAATATAAAGGTCACCAGAATCTTGTTTCTTATGTCGATAAGAGTGCAGAACGACTCATTATCGAACAGCTTTCTGCTATTGTGCCCGAAGCAAAAATACTAGCAGAAGAGAGCGCAGCAGATAATTCGCAATTCACAATTCATAATTCTCAATTACTCTGGGTTATAGATCCGCTAGATGGGACGACTAATTTTATGCACTCAATGCCGCCATATTGTGTGAGTATTGCGTTGATGCAGGGCTCTGAAGTTGTGGTTGGAGTGATTTATGAGATTACTCAAAAAGAGTGTTTCTATGCTTGGAAAGGGAGCGACTGTTATTTGAATGGCGAGGTGATACGGGTTAGTGAGATTGGTGAAGTTTCAAAATCGTTGGTCATCACTGGTGTTGCCTACAATATGGACGAGGGTGTCGAGCGTTTTAATCGTGCGTTTGATTATTTTAATCGTAATAGCAATGGCACACGTCGTATTGGGTCGGCAGCTGCTGATTTAGCCTATGTTGCGGCAGGTCGTGCTGAGTGTTTTTTTCAGTGGAACCTTTCGCCGTGGGATGTGGCAGCTGGAGCGTTGTTGGTTGAACGAGCAGGCGGGGTAGTGGTCGATTACAATGGAGGTGAGGAGTATATCTTTGGTCGCTCGATTATATCGACAAATAAAAATAGCCATAAACAATTCTTTAATATACTATGCGAAAACTTATTTTAACTGTTTGTACGGTGCTCCTTGGCTCGGTTGCACTATTTGCTCAAAATGACGAGCTAAAAGAGGTCGGTTACGACCAGATTTCTAATGGTGCTTTCTCTGCAAAAGGTGTTGCTGGACTTCGTTCGATGAGCGATGGAGAACATTTCTCGGCAATTAGTGGCGATAAGAACGCCATTGTTAGATATCGTTACAGCGACGGAGAGGCAGTTGATACCATATTCTCGAACAAAGGTGTTTTACCATCTTTCCCAATCTCTCGCTATGCATTTTCGGCTGACGAGAACCTCATTATGCTCACAACTGCCATAGAGCCAATATATAGACACTCATACAAAGCTGAGAACTGGATTTATGACCGAGCTAAGAAGTCGATGACTCAACTTTCGTCGGCAGGCAAACAGCAGGTTGCTACCTTCTCGCCTGACGGCAATAAAGCGGCATTTGTGCGCGACAATAACCTCTATGTTGTTGATTTGATTAACTCAAACGAGCGTCAGATTACCTCTGACGGTGTTTTTGGTTCTATTATTAATGGTCTTTGTGACTGGGTTTACGAGGAGGAGTATGGTTTTGATAGAGCTTATGAGTGGAGTCCATCGTCAGAAGCTATTGCCTACTATCGATTTGACGAGAGCAATGTTAAGAAATACCATATGCCTGTCTATAACACTCAGCTTTATCCTGACGATATGTCGTTTAAATATCCAAAGGCTGGCGAAGAGAATTCGTCGGTATCAATACGTGTCTTTAATCTAGCTGCAGGTGCATATACTGTTATTGATGAGGTTACGCCAACCAATGATGGTTATTTTCCTAGAATTGAGTGGAGTGGTCGTAAAGATGAGTTGGCTATTCACAAAGTTAATCGTTTACAGAATCATTATGATTTGATGCTTTATAATACAGCTCTCAAGAATCTGACGACTGTGTTTAGTGAGGTGTCGGAGCGTTATATTGATAGAATTGATGCCTCTAAGGTTACTTTTTTGCCAGAGTTTAATCGCTTTATTGTGATGAGCGAAGCTGATGGTTATCGTCACCTATATATGTACGATATGAGCGGAAAATTCCTCAATCAACTTACCAAAGGCAGTTGGGAGGTGACATCGCTCGATGGAGTTGATTTGCGTAGCCGTAAAATCTATTTTACGGCGGCCAAAAACTCACCGATAGGTCGCGAACCTTATGCGCTCACTATTAACAGACGTTCTGATGTTGTTGCGATGTCGAAACTAAATTCGGCTAAAGAGAACAGAGGTACTTACTCTGTTTCGTTCTCAAAAGGTTCTAAATACTATACTCAAACATACTCTTCGACTGATACTCCAACAATCACAACAGTACATAGTGCATCTGATGGTAGAGTATTGCGTACGATTGAGGATAATGCAAAACTAAATGAGCGAGTTAAAGAGTATGCTTTGCCAACAAAGAAGTTTATTACAGTTAAGGCTGCTGATGGTGTTACTGATTTGAACGCTTGGATTATGTATCCAATCGATTTCGACGAAAATAAAGAGTACCCGTTGTTTATGACTCAATATAGCGGACCTGGTTCACAATCGGTGGCTGATCGTTGGGGTGTGTCGTGGGAGGCTGCTCTGTTGAAAGAGGGTTATATTGTGGTTTGTGTTGATGGTCGTGGTACTGGTTATCGTGGTTTTGAGTTTAGAAGCTGTACTTACAGGGATTTGGGTAATCTCGAAGTTCAAGACCAGATTGCGGCTGCAAAAGAGTTGGGCTCGTTGCCTTATATCGATGCTGACCGTATTGGAATTTATGGTTGGAGCTATGGTGGTTTTATGGCTCTCAATTGTATATTGAAGGGTAATGATGTCTTTGCGGCTGCAATTTCGGTTGCCCCAGTTACCACTTGGCGTTATTACGATACAATTTATACCGAAATTTACAATGGTCTTCCGCAAGATAATCCAGAGGGATACGATAACAATTCGCCAATTAATTTTGCGGATAGATTGAAAGGAAAGTTATTGTTGTCGCACGGAACGGCTGATGATAATGTGCATATCTCTAATGCATACGATATGATGACAGCGCTTAATAAGGCTGGTAAAGATTATGAGATGCAGATTTTCCCTGACCGTAATCACGGTATGGGACGTGACCGAGATCGTTTGATGCGTCGTTCGATTGAGTTTATCAAGGCGAACTTGTAGTGTGTAGATAGCTCACTCGAAAATCATCTATAAAACAATAAAGGAGGCAGAATGGTTCTGCCTCCTTTGTTATAATCAAATATAGAGCGATACTATTTATCGCTCTAAGATTGTTGGTGTTACTACTTTAGAGTGAATTTTACTTTCGAGCGGATGTCGCTTGACGAGCTGCCGATGTGAGCTTCGAAATCGCCCGGCTCTGCTACCCATTCGTGCTTCTTATCGTCGAAATAGCTCAATGCTTCGCTGTCGATGGTAAAGCTAACTGTTTGGCTCTCACCTGGTTTTAGTGAAACTTTCTTAAAGCCCTTCAACTCCTTAACTGGACGTGGGAGCGACGATTTAAGGTCGGCAATATACAACTGAACAACCTCTTTACCCTCACGACTACCGCTGTTTTTAACAGAAATAGTGAAAGTAATAGTTCCGTCAGCATTCACAGTTTTGCTCGAAGCCTCAACTTTGCCATACTCAAAAGTAGTGTAGCTCAAACCGTGACCAAAGCTAAATGTAGGTTTAGTTTTCTGTTTCTCCAACCAGCGATAACCAACAAAGATACTCTCTTTGTACTCAACGTTGATAGTGTCGCCACGATGTTTCGAAGCGGCTAGTTGCTCTTTATTTCCAGGGTATTCGCCAAGAAGGTGTGAGCCTAAGTCTTCTAATTTTTCGATAACCGAGAACGGCATTTTTCCCGATGGGTTAATATCTCCCATAAGTATTGCAGCAAGAGCTCTGCCCGATTCGCTACCGTTGTACCAACTCTGAACAATTGCAGGAACTGTTGCAGTGAAAGGCATTGAAACGCCAGTACCAGAGATGTTTACAACGATTAGGTTTTTGTTTGCTTTTGCCAACTCGTCGATAACACGATTTTGGTCGTATGGAAGTTCCAAGTGGTGACGGTCAGTGTCTTCGCAATCTTGATTATTGCTTTTGTTGAGTCCGCCGATAAAAATTACATAATCAGCCGATTTAGCAGCTTCAACAGCCTCTTTAATTAGCTCATCTGCACTACGGTCATCTTTTAGGTTTTGACCTGTCACAACGCCGTTATATTCGCCCGATGGGTCGCCAACATAACCACGAACATAGACAACTTCGGCAGCCGAGCCTACACGAGCCTTAATGCCATCGAGTGGCAGATTTTCGTTCAAAACCTTTAGTGACGAGCTGCCACCACCTACGGTCATCATCTTAATTGCATTCTCGCCAACAACAACAATGCGTTTAGCTTTATTTAGGTCGATTGGAAGAACGTTATTTTTGTTTTGGAGAAGAACGATACCTTCGGTTGCAATTGTGCGACCAGCGAGAGCGTGTTCTTCGCTTTGGAATGAGCCGAAAGGTTTATTGCGGTTCATCGACGTATTGAAAGCAAGGCGAAGCAGACGACGGATTTTGTCGTCAAGCTCTTTTGTTCCAAACTCTCCGCTGTTGATTAGGTCAAGGTATGGATTAGCCAAGTAGTAGTTGTCGTATGCATTGCTGCTACCGCTGCGAAGTCCATCTGTCCACGAACCGAACTCTAGGTCAAGTCCGTTTGTAATGGCCTCACGAGTGTTGTGGACTCCACCCCAGTCCGAAACTACAACACCTTTGAAACCCCACTCACCTTTTAAAATGTCATTCAGTAGGTATTGGTTATGGCAAGCGTGTTGGTTTTTATAAAGGTTATAAGCGCCCATAATCGACCAAGTATCACCTTTTTGAACAGCAGCCTTAAAAGCAGGTAAGTAGATTTCGTACAAAGCTCTATCGTCAACAACGATGTTCGAAGTGTGGCGGTTGAACTCTTGATTGTTTAGAGCGTAGTGTTTCAAACAAGTTGCAACGCCATTTTCTTGTACGCCTTTAATGTAAGGAACAACCATAATCGATGCCAAGAATGGATCCTCGCCCATATACTCAAAGTTACGACCATTGAGCGGGGTACGATAGATGTTAACACCCGGTCCAAGTAGTATATCTTTCTCTCGATAACGAGCTTCAGCACCAATCGAACGTCCATAAAGAAGTGACATATCTTCGTTCCAAGTTGCAGCTAGAGCAGTAAGAGCAGGGAAAGCTGTACAAGAGTCGTTGGTCCAACCTGCTTGTTCCCACTCGTCCCAAAGCACCTCTGGACGAATACCGTGAGGGCCGTCAGTAGTCCAAAAACCAGGAATGCCGAGGCGAGGAACACCTGGTGAACTGAATTTTGACTGAGCGTGAGTCATTTTGATTTTCTCCTCGGTAGTCATACGTTTTAGTGCATCTTCGATTCTCTCTTCGACTGGTTTCGAATCGTCGAGATAGGCTGGAAGTGCTTTCTGTGCCATACTTTGCATTGAGAACAATGCACACAATAGGCTAGCAGATAAAGTTGTTAATTTAATTTTCATATTTTATTTGTATAAATTGAATGTCTGCAATATGTTATCATACAAAGATAATAAATCTTGTATAATTTATCAAACTATATATTATTTCCAAAAACGCTCACTGTGGAGCAAGGTAAGTGTTATCTTGTCGTCCTCACAGTGAGCATTTATTAAACTACAACTCTTTGAACAGACGTTCAAAAAATCGTTCGGTATAATCTATTATCTAAAACTATCTCTTTTCGAAATTAATTATAGGAGAGTTCTTTCCTGCCGAACAATCGATTGTTAGAACATAAGTTGCACCTTGCTCAAGGTTAACACCGTCTGCAAGTTCCAAGTTTCCAGAGTTTTTAATCAGCGTCTTAGCTGTTTCAGCAAGAACCTCTGTAAACTCGAAGCCCCAACCATCTTGACCGAAGAATTTGAACGACATATAGTCAAAACGGAACAGGTCGCCAATCGAAGATCCATTTTCAGGTCCAGCAGTACCTGTCATTTGGTACACTTTAGGAGCAACCTCTGGCATACAGTATGCTTTGCCTGGATCCCAACCTATTTGAGAGTCCAATGATGGGTAACCAATACCCCAGCCCATTGCCCAGATAGCACCGCTACCATCATCTTGAAGCTCCATTTCGCCGCTTCCGTCAGCTGTCAAACGGTTAAATCTTAGAGATGTTTCGCCAGTGATATTCGATACTCTGACTTTGTATTTGCCGCTTACTGGCACAAATTTAGAGTTTTCAATCCAGTCAACCGATGCGTAAGCACCACTCAAAATACTAGTACCATCTTTAGTTAGAGTTAATGTTTGATCTTGAGTAAGATCTACAACTCCTTCAAAGTTTTCAGGGTCAATCATAGTTAGAACTTTGCCACAGAAGTTAATTTCAGCCACTGGAACTGGCACGTCACCAACTTTTACTGCGCTCAATACTGCTGTGATATCGTCAATTGTTGAGCCAGTTGTCAACTCAAGAGTGATTTGATATACACCACCCATTTCCAACTCTTTGCCATCAGCTAGGTTGATGTTTCCACTTTCGGCATTTGCCTCGAATAGGTCGCTAGTCGATGTAATTTTCGAACCGTTAAACTCTCCACCCCAACTTTTTTGGTGGAAGAATTTAAAGTCAAAGCTCTTAGCGTTAATCGAAATACCTGCAGTAAATGTGATTTGATATTTTTTATCATCGATACGCGCTAAACAAAGTCCACCAGCCTCTGGATTCCAGCTTGATGCATTCTTTATGTTTGGTTTTGCTTGTGAATCGCCACCAATCAACCACACTGCTCCCGAACCATCAGCATTAAGTACTGCCAACTCTGTTTGTGAGCTCATCGCCTCGATTTTGAGGTAGCTGTGTTTGAAGTTTGCAGTAACCTTATAAAGACCTGACATAGGAAGGAAGGTAAGTTTCTGAGCATCGGCTGCATCGTTGCGAGAGAAGAAATCGCTGTCAATGTTCCAATCTTCGAAGCTTGGAATACCAGTAAGTTCATAAACACTACCACTTTGGAGTGTTGCAACAACATAGTAGTTCTCGTCATTTTCCATCTCCATCTCTACATTGTTGAAGTAGAGTTTAACAAACGGATTTGCCTCATAAGAGTTCATATCAAAGCTAATAGTGTAGTTTCCTGCACTTGCGTTCGAGAATGGGATATATCCATCTGCGTTAGGCGCAACACTGCCTCCTTCCCATCCAAAAACTATATCATTGCCGCTAGCAGTTTGTGATTTTGCCACGATGTGAGCTTTGATTTTTTGAGGGAAGTTGTTAGTCACCTCGTATAGACTACCGCTAACTTTGTCCATACGATACTCATCGCCGCTTTCGCCTACAAGTGTAAGGAATGGATAGTTGCAGTAGGTTAGAGGTAACGAGAACTCCTCGCTACTAGTTACTAGTCCAACGTTTGTTGCAGTAAGAATCAGTTTAGCTGATGCTTCAGGAATGTTTTTGAGATAAGGTACCTCTAGTTTTGAAGAGTAATTGCCATTCTCTTTAGTTCTAATTGTTTCAGAACTAACCAATACGTCACCATAGTATAGTTCAGCTTTGAGTGTAGAAAGAGGGATAATGTCAGAAACATTTACTCCGAAACTTATAGAATCACCGAAGTTTGCTGATGAAGGTACACTGCACTCAGTAAGCTGTGGATTGCCTTCACCCTGATATTTAAACGAAGTTTCGTTAGTTTTACAGCCAACTATTGTAAGTAGCACTGCAAATAATAAAAATATTTTTTTCATTGTTGATTATTCAAATTTAAATGATACAATGCCTTTAGCAGGAATGTTGTAAGTGAAAGATTTAGTTCCCAGCGCGAATGTTACATTGAGAACTGTTGTGCCGTCGTTTACTGCAACAACACCATAACTTCCGTCAGGGTTTTGAGCCGCAGTGTAAGATAGTCCCGAAGCAGTGTAGCCGCTTGTTCCAATTCTTACAGCATTTTGGTCGATAACCTTAGACATATGAACAATGTTGTAGTAGTGGCTCTGACGATTAAGTGTTTTATAGTCACTTGAGTTAATGTCGATACAGCCATAACAAGTTTGGCAACCACCGTCAGGACGATTTGGTCCACGTTTGTCATCAAGAACTAGGTTCCAAACAACTACATTTTTCGAGAAGTTGTTAACCGAACCCACAAAAACATCTTTCATATTCCACATCAGGTCACCAGCAAAACCGTCACCCCAAGTACCAATCGACATCTCGGTAAAGTATAGGTTTTTGTCTGGACGAGCTGTGTTAATACGACCCATTTCGCTTACATTGCCACCATAAGCGTGATAAGCAGCTCCGTCGATATATTTTGCAGCCTCTGCATCGGCATATATCTTAGTTGGGTAGCTCTGTTGGTCAGCCACATTATCGTAGTTGAAGTTATGGTCGAAAACAACGATTTTCGATTTAATACCCTCCGCCACGAATGTTGGACCGAGAGCTGTTTTGATAAAGTTACGTTGCTCCTCCCAACCCATATACATAGAAGCTGAGTTGCCGTGGTTCAATGGTTCGTTTTGGATAGTGATAGCATCTATTACAATGCCATTATTAGCCATCTCTTTAATCCAGCGTACAAAGTAGTAGGCATAGTAGTCGTAGTAGTCAGGGTTTAGGTGACCGCTTTTCCACGAGTTGTGAGGTTTTTTAGAGGTCAAATCTGCAACTTTCATCCACTGTGGAGCTGTCCAAGGCGAACCCATAATTTTGACCTTAGGGTTAATCGATAGAATCTCTTTGATAACAGGGATTACATATTGAGTGTCATCGTTATGTAGTTTCCAATCGCCTTTAGTATCCTCGCAAGTGAACTCAGTGCTCGAAAAGTCCGAACAACCAATCGAGATACGAATATAGCTCATACCCATACCATCTTTTGTGTCGAAACACTCTTTTAATAGTGCTGTTCTATTCTCTGCACTCATCTGCATTAGATTGTAAGCAGTTGACCAAGTGATAGCAGCTCCGAAACCTTCGAGAGTTTGATATTTAGTTTCTGGAAGTAGCTTAACAGTGTTTGGCGACATATTTTGCTCTTTGTTGAAGTTTAGTTCAACTTTTTGGAACAGCATTGATTTGTCAGCCTTAGTAACGTATGTGTCTATTTCCGATACTACTGGTACTGGAGGTTCTGGCGTTGGTTCTTCTTTTGACTTGTTGTCTTGACAAGCACAGCCAAATAGTCCAAACAGTAGTACCGAGAGTATTATTGTGTTTTTAAATTTCATCTTTTTTCTTTAGTTGTTTTAAGCGGTTTAGTAACCAGGATTTTGAGTAAGGTTAGGATTCTTGTCGATTTCGGTCTGTGGAACAGGGTAAACAAGACCCTCTTCAGTTAGGGTTGCCATTGGTAAACGACCAGAATCACGGTTGTTAAGAGTGTTAAGCGTGGTGTAGATTACAGGGTCAGAGTCTGTTGTGTTGCGTACTAGGTCGAACCAACGTTGTCCTTCGAAGGCAAGCTCAAGGCGACGCTCCTTAAGAACAGCTGCTTTCATCTCTGCTGCACTTAGGTTCGAGGATATTGCGCCAAGACCAACACGAGCGCGAATGCGATTTACTTCAGCTGCTGCACCTGAAAGGTTGCCAGTAGCTACCATTGCTTCAGCTTTTAGAAGAATGATATCAGCTAGGCGAAGTTTGATAATCGAGTTTGCATTCGAACGAGTTTTGTACATAAATGGATACTCGTCAGCTGGATAGTAGTTGCTCCAAGGTGCAGTGGTGATAATCATAGTTTGGTTTTTACGAACCAAGTCACCTTCATTGTCGAACGCGCGAATCAAATCGCGTGAAGGAGTGCTCCATTTAGCCCAGTCCAAAGGTTGAGGCGATAGTTCGTTAACGTAGAACATCATCCACACCCAGTTACCTGAAGCAGGAGTATAAGCAGCCTCGAAGATTGATTCAGAACTATTTCTTCCTGCAAAGTCTGTACCTTCAGCGTTAATCGACCATAGAGTAGCATAGTCAGCCACAAGTGAATAACCCATTGCCTCTAGTTCATTAGCATATTGAATAGTTTTGGTGTAATCGCGGAAAGATGATTTTTCTGCATATACCTTTGCAAGTAGTGCTTTAGCTACACCTTTGCTAAATACAGTGCGAACACCTGCTTCTGCGTTTGGAGCGTTGAGTTCAGCATACTCCAAATCCGAGATAATCTGTTTGTAAACAGTATCTGCTGGTTTACGAGCAGGGTATAGTAGAGGATATACCTCTTCAAGGTTTTCGGCAGTAATTGCAGGAGGTTCGGTAGTTACCACTGGCGCATCGCCCCAAAGAAGAGTTAGGTGGAATAGCGACCAAGCACGATAAACCATAGCTTCGGCTTTCCACTGTTTGCGCTCTGCGTCTGTAAGCGATTTGTCAGGTACTGCATCAATATTGCAGATGATTTGGTTAGCAGTTGTAACCTTACCTAGGTAGCTGTTCCAGTCGCGAGTAATGTTAGCATTGTTAGCTTGTTGTGACAACTGCTCAATTGATGTAATTTCGGCACCGCTAGTTCCGCAATATGCGTTGTCGGCGTGAGTATCTGTATTGAGTAGTAGGTCGAGATAACCAGCCTCTTGGTCGCCGCGAATTGCAGAGTACATATTTTCGTAAACTGCCAACATTTCGGCTCTAGTAGTGTATTTAACATTGCCACCACCGCCAGTTGTGTCGGTGTATGAGTGTTCGCTTAGTTGCGAGTTGGGGTAGTAGTCCAGTTTACAAGCACTTAATGTTGCAATAGCGCCAACAACTAGTAATCCCTTAATAATATTTCGTTTCATCTCTTTAAATTCAATTGTTATTTGTTACTAAATCTCTAAAAAATTAGAAAGTAATGTTGATACCTACAATGTATGAACGTGTTTGAGGATATGTACCCCAGTCAACACCAAGCACCATAGCATTACCACCCCATTGGTTAACTTCAGGGTCGAAACCGCTGTAATTAGTTACCGTAAATAGGTTGTCGGCAGTGAAATATGGTTGCAGACGTGTAATACCAGCACGTTTTAGAGCAGGGCTTGTGATGTTGTACGAAAGAGTAAGCGATTTAAGACGGAAGAAGCTACCATCTTCGACAAAACGAGTTGAGTTAACCAAGTTCTCTGTCGTGCGTGATGCTTTTGGCATATCGGTAATTTGACCTGGAGTTTTCCAACGTCTTAGTACTGCTGTACTTTGGTTGTTGCCATTGTACATACCTTCGGTTTCGATACGTGAAGCGTTGTAGATATCGTTTCCAACCGAACCAGTGAAGAATAGGTTAAGACTTAGACCTTTCCAGCTAAATGTGTTGTTGAAACCAAAAGTGAAGTCTGGGTTTGGATTACCAATGTAAGTTTTATCGCTTTCGTTGATTTTACCATCGCCGTTTATATCACGATACTTTATCATACCTGTTTCTGAATCAACACCCTCTGAGATGTAGCCCCAGAACATACCAAGTGGCTGACCTGGAGTCATACGAACAAGGTTCTCGCTGATAGCCTCAGAAGTTGAACAAGTTGAGTAGATTTGTTGAAGAGTAAGTTTCTCAAGTTTGTTGCGGTTGAACGACATACTAAGGTCTGAGGTCCAAGTGAAGTCACCAGCCTCAATATTGCGTGAGTTAATCATAAACTCAATACCTCGGTTGCTCATCTCGCCCTCGTTACGCAAAATGCTGCTAGCACTTGCTGTCGAAGGTAGAGGAACGTTCATCAAAAGGTTAGTAGTGTATTTGTAGTAAGCATCAAGAGAGATGTTAAGGCGAGAGTTGAAGAACGAAGCATCAATACCAATGTTATATTGAGTTGTAGTTTCCCAAGTTAGGTCGCTGTTGCGCATATTTGCTTGAGAGATAGTAGGTAGAGCATTCTCTTTGCCTGGTTGAGTCCAGTCTTGACGGTTGTAGTTGTATAGTTGCATCCAACCATATTCGCTTACGCCAGATTGATTACCTGTTTGACCTACACCCGCACGAAGTTTAAGGTCGTTAAGCCAAGTCGCATTTTCCATAAACTCTTCGCCAGAGATACGCCAAGCAGCAGAAACTGATGGGAAGTACCCCCAACGACCACTAGGAGCAAATTTAGAGCTACCGTCAGCACGGAAGTTAGCTGTTACAAGATATTTACTGTCGTAATTGTAGTTTGCACGAGCAAAGAATGACATAATAGCCCACTCTGTGCGTGAAGTCCAAGCATTTTGCTCTACTTTGTTACCAGCGCCACCTGTTTGGATAGTTCCGTCAATGTAGTGTGAAGTTTGTTGGTATGCACCGCTCCAGTTAGAGTAAGTCCACGATGTACCGGCCATTGCACCAAAGCTATGTTTGCCCATAGTTTTGTCGAAAGTAAGAATATTATCCCAAGTCAAAACAGTGCTTTGTTGGCGTTGGTCAGAAGAGTTACCATACTGCGAACGACCATAAGCAGTCTTCACTGGATCAAGGAAAGTTGTCATATTTCCGTTTTCACGGTCAAGTGCAAATGTAGATTTGAGTTTTAGCTCAGGTAGGAATGTAATTTCGCCGCTAAGACTACCAATCAATCTGTCATATTTGTCACGATTGCTCTCTGTGCGGCTCAAGTTCTCAACTGGGTGAGTGATGTTTGCGCCGTAGAAGTTATTATAGTATTGTCCAGGATTATTAGAATCCCAAATAGGAGCGTATGTAGGAGTGTTGATAACAGAAAGGATTACACCAGCACGGTTTGAACCTGTACCTGTGATAATTCCTGAACTTTCAGAATCAGAGTACGAAATGTTAGCGTTAACTTTAAACCAGTTTGTAACTTTACCCTCTACATTTGTACGGAAGTTAAAACGACGGTAGAATGGACCACGAACAACACCTAGCTCATCGGTAAGACCAGCCGAGATATAGTATTTCATACGGTCGTTGCCAGCGCTAATCGAGAGTTGGTAGTTTTGAGTAAGTGCGGTGCGGAAAGTTTCGTCAAACCAATCAGTTTGGTCGGTCAATCCGTCAGGTAGATTAATAGCACCAAGCTCGCCCATAAGTTCGCTATATTGAGCAGTGTTCAACGAATTCATACGTTTAGAAACCTCTTGGAAACCAACGTAACCTGAAAAGTTGATTTGAGCTTTTCCTGAGTAACCGCTCTTAGTTGTGATAAGTACAACACCGTTTGCAGCGCGTGAACCGTAGATGGCTGCTGAAGAGGCATCTTTAAGTACTTGCATCGACGCAATGTCGTTAGGTGATAGGAAGTCGATGTTCGAAACAGGAACACCGTCAACAACATAAAGAGGATCGTTACTAGCAGTGATTGACGAGCTACCACGAACACGAACAACCATTCCGCTACCCGGTTGACCATTAGGACGAACAACCGATACACCTGAAGCCTTACCTTGAAGCGCTTCGGCAGAGTTTACAATAGGACGTTCGTCGATGTCAGATGTAGAAACAACAGAGATGGCTGTTGTAAGGTCGCGTTTCCTTGCTGTGCCATAACCAATTACGACAACTTGGTCGATTTGAGTTGCATTCTCACTCATAGTCACATCTAAAGTCGAGCGACCATTAACAGCAACGTCAACCGACTCCATACCTGCGTAAGCAAAGTTAATTGTGTCGTTAGGCATACAATTAATAGTAAAAGTGCCGTTAATATCCGATAGAGTAGCTTTATTGGTGTGTTTAACCAAGATTGTAACCCCTATTAGAGGTTCGTTTTTTGTGTCTTTTACCACACCTGATACTTGATTTTGAGCATAGGCTGCGCTATGACCAAAGGCAAGTAAACAGATGGAAAAGAGCGTGAAAAGTAGATTTTTTCTCATCATTTTTGTTATTAGGTTTATTTTATTTGTTTATTAGTATTTAGTTTATTTTTCTATATTTGTCGTTTAATAGGTCAAACTTTACAATTTTTATCCATTGCGAATCGAAAGTATAAAAGGCGTAACGGTAATTATACTGCATAGTTGTCTAATGAAGAACTAATACAAATTTACTTTTCATTCTTGTTATATTATTTATGTTGGAGTTAATAATGTAAAATAGATAATTTGTTAATATGTTAATTATCAGAGCCTTAACATTGTGTTAAAGTCTGTTTTATGTAGATGATATTTTGAACTATTATAAACTTTCGGAAGCCGTAATTATGTAAAAAATTTAGCAACTCCAGTTGTTTGTAAATTATTACTAAAACTCGCTTTTGTAATTTGCTTTTTTTACCTATATTTAGTTTGGTATGAATAAAAAATTAAGAATTGCCTCTGTTCTGTTAATATTTCTTAGCGTCACGAAAGTTGTTGGGGCTGGTCACGGCGAACTAAAACCATTGGTTGACTCTCTGGATAACGCAATAAAACAGCGTGAGTTCTATTTTGACAATCGTCAAAATGGTATTGATATGCTAAAAGAGTTAAGTACTTCGATTGGGACTAATACTGAGCAGCTCTATGTAATGAATTGCAAAATTATTGAACAATACCTACCATTTCAGTTCGATTCAACGGTTGTTTATCTTGAGCGCAATGTTGAGATTGCCAAAAGTCTTAAAGATGTGATTAAACTAAACGAGTGCTATATTAACTTAGCACTTCGTTACACTCACGCAGGTATGTATATCGAAGCGATGGATATATTCTCAAGCACTAAGATTGACACCTTGGTATTTGACCAGACCCAAAGTGCGAATTATCATTTTGCTCAATATAAACTATACGACCAGTTAGTTATCTACTCATCGTCATCGGAGTTAAAATCAATGTATGAGATAAAAAGAGACTATTATAGAGATAGAATAGTTAATATAATATATCTTCCTAGTGCAACTCAATTTGAGTTTTTAATTTCGGTTTTTCTCAATAGTAGAGAGTTGGACAAAGCTACAGAGTTTGCGCTTGAACAACTTTCTAGATACACCGTCAATGATCCCATTTATGCTACTATTGCATTCTATCTTTCTGAGATAGCAAGAATGCAGGGTGACACATTGACAATGAAACAGTGGTTGATTCGCTCGGCTATATGCGACATTACTCTAGCCATTCGTGATAACATTTCGCTTCACGATTTTGCTCACACTCTACTCCTCGATGGCGATGTTGAACTAGCTATGGAGTATATGCGAGTAGTTCTCGATGATGCAAAGTTTTTCAACTCTCGTCTTCGTATGTGGCAAGATGCTAAGGTTGCTTCGGATATTGAACAGGCTTACAATGCACACAACGAGAAGGTTAAAAAACTCACCTATTCTATCTTTGTTATAATCTTTATGTTTGTTTTTGCAGCCGTAGGTTTTATAATCAAGATTATGCGTCAAACTCGCAGGTTGAATTTGGCTCGAACACGTTTGCAAACTGCTTTCGATAATATTAATGAGAGTAATCTCCAGCTTCGCAATGCTATCGAAAAATTGACAGTCGTAAATGGGTCACTGATGGAGTCAAATAAGGTAAAAGAGGAGTATATAGGCAATTTTATGGCTATCTGTTCCCAATATATTGACAAAATAGGCAAAATGCGACGAAATATCTCGAAACTACTTCGCGATGATAAGTTGGAAGAGTTGAAGAAGGAGTATGGAAGTCGAACTGCAGATAATAGCGAGGATGTTGAGCAGTTTTATAAAATGTTTGACGGGATTTTCTTGAATCTCTATCCAACCTTTGTCGAAGAGTTCAACTCTTTGCTCGAAGATGAGGCAAAGATAGAGCTTCGAGGCGGCGAGTTGCTCAATACCGAACTTCGTATCTTTGCTATGATAAGGTTAGGTATAACCGATTTGTCAAAGATATCATCGTTGTTGCGTTACTCTATGAGTACTATTTACAATTATCGTTCTAAGATTAAGAATCAGGCTCGTTGTGACAAGGCAGAGTTCGAAGAGCGTATTCGTACTATTGGTAGTATTCAACAGTAGAGTAGTTCTGTGCAGTGCAGTTAGGTTTGAGGCATACGTAGCCATTCCTAACCTATTGAATTATGCGTTAATCTAGGTGGAGTATCGCTATTTGTAAATATACATTACCTCCTCAGCCCTTTTAAAGTAGAAGTTCTCTCTGGCATAGCTTTCGACAAAGTCACTATCGTTTAGACCTTTAATAATGGTACTGTCTGCTTTAATCTTATTCAAATAAAGCTCTTTCTCTTTTTTAAGTTCGTTAATCTGAGAATTAACTTTTTTAAGACTCACTAAATTATTGCGGTCAAGAAATAGGAGCCAGAGCGTAAATACTACACTTAGCGCAATAATAATATTACGATTTGAGAATATTTTTTTGCGCATCTTTCCTTTCTATTCTGTTTTATTTGATAGAGTTACATTGGTTTAGCCAATGTAACTCTATTTTCTTGGGCATAATGATAATTGAGAAACTTTTTTATGCTATAATTCCTATTTAGCAGACAGAGCAGCCAAGGCGATAGAGTATAGTTTACTCTGTTCGCTATCTCCTCTTGATGTCAATACGCAAGGTACTTTAGCCCCTACAACCATACCCGCCATTTTTGCATTCATTAGTTTTGTAGCTGATTTGAAGAAGATGTTTCCAGCCTCAAGCGAAGGGAATATAATGCAGTCGGCATCGCCTCCAACAGGCGACTTAAGTCTTTTGATTTTTACAGTATCTTCATCAATAGCAACATCAAGGGCTAATGGTCCATCTACAATGCAGTTAGTGATTTGTCCACGTTCCCACATTTTACTAATAATTGCAGCATCGTAACACGAATCAATATTTGGGAGTATTTGTTCGGTAGCAGAAAGAATCGCAATTTTGGGTTTATCAATGCCGAGTGATATTGCGGTGTCACGAACGTAGTGCACAAGTTGTGTTTTTTGGTTTAGGTCTGGTCTAACAAGTACAGCAACGTCCGACATAGTTATCAGTTTATGGTAGGTAGGTATCTCCATAACAGTAACGTGGCTAAGAGTTGCTTTAGGTGGCACGAGTCCGTTCTCTTTGTTTAGAATACCTTTCATATATTTATCGGTAGATACTAAACCCTTCATCATTACGTCTGCCTCTTTGTGGTGCACCATCTGTACAGCGCGCGCCACACAAGCTACGTCTGTTTGCTCCTCTTGGATTACAAAGTCTGTTAGGTCAACTCCAGTTTCAGCAGCGATTCTATTAATGTTGGCACGATTTCCCACTAGAATAGGATCAACAATGCCAATCTTTTGAGCATCAGCCACTGCTTGAATGGTGTGTGCATCTTCGGCGTATGCAACAACGATTCTTTTTTTTCCTTTCTTCTGTACCGCTTCAACGAGTTGATCTAATTTTGTTATCATTTATAGCTATAATTAGTAATTTACTGTTATGTGGGTGTTTTGTTTTTAATTTTTATCTGGAATTAGTCGGTTGTTATTAAATTAACGGTAAAAATTAAAAAATCTAACATAGCAAAGATATAATTTTAGTTGAATAAATCGAATATGTTTTCGTGTGTTTTCAATTATTATGTATTCCAGCCCATTCTATGGGGTTCGATGAGGTTGGGTTGGTTGTCGTCAATAAAGAGTGTTTTTTGGGGTTCGATACCTGTAATATTTTCTACTTTTTGATAAATAATTTTGTCAGGTTTTCTGCATAGCAATTCATCTGAGTAGAATTTAAAGTCAAAGAAGTCATCAAATTTGAGTTTGAATGGGTTGTTTAGATTAAATATTTGCTCGAAATAGTCGTGGTGAAGTTTGTTGGTGTTGCTTAGGAGGCAGATTTTGTATGATTTTCTCAGATTGAGTAGTAGTTCAAATCTGGAGTAGTCATATGGTAGCAGCAGTTTGTTCCAGGCATCAATAATAGAATTTTCGTTCACATTTGAGTTGCCTTTGAGTATATTTATAAATTGTGTGGGCGATATTGCTCCGATTTCGGCATCTAGGAATGCTCCGCTATTGTTTGGGTGAATATCCTCAACTTTAAAGTTTGCGATTCCGAGTTTTATAAATTCTTGAACAGTTAGGTTAATATCAATATCGAGAAGAACGTTGCCGAAGTCAAAAATAATAGTATTAATACTACTAAAGTTATTGTTTTTTAGTTTTTTTTCGTTCATTTAGATTTAAAATTTTGTATTTACTTGACAAATTTATATCTTTGTCGGCTCAAAAGCAATTTTTATGTATAAAATGTCTGTATGTATGTTGTTTTTGAGATAGAGGGGCCTATAGCTCAGTTGGTTAGTAGCACCTGACTCATAATCAGGGGGTCACTGGTTCAAGCCCAGTTGGGCCCACTCCTTAAAAATCAAGCACTTACGACAGTAGTCATAAGTGCTTTTTTAATGCTCGTTGCACACGTTTTGCACACAACTAGCAACTATCTTCTAAAAAAGGCTCTATGCTATAATATCGTTTAACAGTAATAAACAAAAAAAAGCGAGTCGCAAAAAGCAACTCGCTTGAAACACTGAAGATAGTATGTTGTCACAACTACCAGCTTCTTTCTTGGCTAGTTTTATTCAGTAAGTCATTAAGATATTTTAGCACCAACTTATATCTAAAATTATAGAATTTATCACCGTGTTCTATATCTTTTTTACACTTAGTAATCCTTCGTTTAAGATAAGTCACTCTAGTGCTTTGCGGTTTGCTGTTAAATTTTTCATTAAATTCTCTAATGTCTACCAAGGCATGGTTAAACAGTAGTATTCCATTTGGAATTGATTTTAACTGTTCAGGATAGTCTTTTTTCATTTTTTTTAATTTTAATCAAGATTGATTTATATTTTATCAACTCAGTAATGATGATAATCTACAGAATAGTAACGTTACTCTTTACTAAACCACTAACTAAAGTAAATCACCATACGTCGAGTAAGGCTTCCAATCTCTCTTGTAAGTAAAATACTCATTGGGGCTTTTAATGTGTCTGCCAAAAATAAAAATCGAGTTGCTTCTAGATTGTAAAATCTCATCAACATCTTGTCCCTGAAATTGATTTACAGTTTTAAGAAAAATCGAATTAATATATTTCACAAGTTTCATCTCATCATCATTGAAGCTCATATCACCTCGTAGCAAGATTACTGAGTATTGCAGAAATTGTTCAGTAGAAATACAGTTTTCACAAAACAACAATTCTAAAGACCTATAGTCAATTAAATAAAGCAGATCGTTATTCACACTGTTGAAAGACTCATACATAGCGACTGCATCAATGGAATTTCTCTTAGCAATAATACAGGCTGGCACTAGGATTCGGTCTGTGATGTCTTTTGAAACTACGGCTAATACATTGCAGTTTTCATCGCCACAATCGCAACGGTAATCTGAGTTAGGAAAATACAACCCTAATAGCCTTATTCTCGTAAAGACATCATCATACCCTATTTTATCATAATAAGACCTTTCAAAATTGTAACATCCTTTACATATACACTTGTAAGCAAATAAACAGGCAGCTGCTCGCATCTCATCTCTTTCTAGGTTAATCATAATAATTATATTTTAATAAAGGTTTGTAAATTTCTTAAAGAGCTATCAAGCATCCCATACTCAAATTGTTGATAAAGAAGTTCATAATAAGTATCGTATTGAGCGTAGAACAATCTAGATCTAACATCCATGAGTTCAGTGTAATTTGGTTTTTTGTGTGGTGTTAAAATTTTCAGTGCAATATCAAAATCAATTTCATTACTGAGTAACATTGTTCTAAGTTCGCTTAGAGATAAATTAACATCTGGAGTATTTTTAGAGATAGCTACAGAGTCAATATAATCAAACACTGGTTTGTATTTGTAGTTTGTATAAATTAACAAACGAGTATTGATGTCTCTTGTAAATCTTCAGCGAAAAGTTTACCAGTTTAGTTGATTTTTGGTTGATGGTTTT
>CAMTOL010000004.1 GCA_947074135.1 uncultured Rikenellaceae bacterium | reverse complement strand
ATGGGAACAGTATTGGGTAGTGAGTTTTTTGGCAATAAAGCTACTGCCACAAAGCTCACAGATCTTTGTGATTTCTAAATTGCTACTCATAATTTTTTTATTATATTTGTGGTTGGAAATATGTCAATATATTACTAAGAATATCATCGGTGATTACTTCGCCAGTTATTTCACCTTAGTCCTAAATATATCTCCAAAGATGTCGCCGGTTATTTCACTTGTTATCTCCGTCTAAGTCTGTCTATCTTCGTACACACTCGTCTATGCTCGTCTAAACTGACGACATTTTAGGGTAAAGAAGTAAAGTCAATCTGACACAGACTTACGATTTTGGTCAAAAATGTTCGGAAAACGAAGTAAAACAGAGTAAAAATGGTTTTACCGAAATGAGGACAGGACATAAAAAAAGTGCTCATTATGAGCACTTAAAGTAAAGTCTATTTTAATTCAATTTACTGAAAATCAGCGTGTTATTTTCCGATGCAGAAAGTGGAGAAAATCGTGCCGAGGATCTCGTCGGTGGTGAACTCGCCTGTTATCTCACCTAAATACTCTAACGCGGAACTTATCCTAAAAGAAACCAAATCACCGCTCTCACCTAACTCTATAGACTCTATCGCAGACTCCGCCGAATCTACTACCTTGCTCAATAACTCCCAATGACGCTCGTTACTTACTACAACATCCTGTGTTAAACTAATAAACCCCAATCCACTCAAATCAACCAAACGCTCCCGTAACTCATCAATACAAATCCCATACTTTGCACTTATACAAATGTCAATTCCATTACCATCTTTGGCAGAAGAAACACTAGTCGTAGCTAGGGTGGAACTAACAGAAACAAGAGAAAATGTACTAGTGACGCTTGTAGTTCTTACTGAATTTAACGCTAACTCTTTATTGTCAACCAAATCTGACTTATTCATTACTACCAGCAACTCCTGACCCTCTGTAATCTCAACCCTATCATAATCATCGCTGTCAACCAACTGTAAAACTATCTTTGACCTACGCATTCGCTCTAATGAACGCTCTACACCAATCGCTTCTATCTCATCTTCTGTTGCACGTATCCCCGCTGTGTCCACAAACCGAAATTCAATGCCATTAATCACTACTCGCTCTTCAATGTAATCCCTCGTCGTGCCTGCAACACTCGAAACTATCGCTCTCTGCTCTCCAACTAAAGCATTTAGAAGTGTGGATTTTCCTACATTTGGCCTGCCAACTATTGCTACTGCAACGCCACTCTTAATCGCATTGCCAACTGAAAAACTTTCCGCCAAACTACTACACCTATCCCTCAACTCTCCCAATAATCGCACTAAGTCCTCCCTCGAAGCAAACTCTACATCTTCATCTCCGAAATCTAACTCCAACTCCAATAATGATTTAATATTCAGTAACTTACCCCTTAATCCGCTCAGCTCCGCCGAATAACCTCCTCGCATCTGATTAAGCGCCATTCGTGCCGACTCCAGACTGCTCGAAGCTATCATATCTGCAACTGCTTCGGTCTGACTCAAATCCATCTTGCCATTCAAAAAGGCTCGTTTTGAAAACTCTCCAGCCGTTGCAACTCTCGCACCGCTCAAAACACACAATCGTACTATTTCAGATGCTATAAATGCAGAACCGTGACAAGAAATCTCGACCAAATCTTCGCCTGTAAACGAACGAGGAGCCTTAAAAAATGTACAGACAACCTCGTCTAACGGTTCACCTTGTTCGTTGCGAAATATTCCAAATGATGCTAATCTATCTTCAAGAGAATTTCCAAAATGTTTGTTAACTATCTCTAATGCGTGTGAGCCACTAAGACGAACAACGCAAAGTGCACCGCCTGTAGCAGTTGAAAGCGCTACAATTGTACTGTCAAAACTATTTATCATTGTCAAATTACTTGTTAATATCTCTGCAAAGCTACAAAATAATTATCTTTGACTAAAATTAAAGTACTGTAATCGGAATGTTAAAATTAAAACTCACTCTAATAGCCGCTCTAACACTAATATCTGTTGATTTGTATTCTCAAAACAAGATACCACAAAAACATACCCGCAACACTATCACTCCAAACTCTCTGCAAAGAGGAGATACAATTGGAATAATATCTGTATCGACCAAGGTTGCAGAACAGAGCGACACCGCAGCGTTAACCAAACTATTAGACTCTTTGGGTTTTGCTGTAAAATACGGGAAACATCTACTATCGCAGCATGATAACTCTTTTGGTGCGACTGATATTGAACGGGCAGGGGAGTTTATGTCTATGATTGACGATCCAAATGTTAAGGCTATTTTGATGTATAAAGGCGGTTATGGTGCAGTTCGAGTGTTTGATTATATTGAATGGGGTAGGGTGCGTAGTTCTAAAAAATGGATAGCTGGATTTAGTGATGTAACTGCTATTCATTTAGCTCTCTCGAGGCAAGGAATTAAGAGTATTCACTCTACTATGCCTGTCAAGTTTTTCGATAACGACGGCACATTGGATAGTGTAGGGGTTATTTCATTGATTGGGGCGTTGAGTGGCGAACTTCGGTAGATTGAGGTTGCGCCAAATCCATTTAATCAGTATGGACAGTGTCGTGGTCGGTTGATTGGAGGCAATCTTTCATTGATTGCTTCGGCAATTGGCACTGACTATGATATTGATATGCGTAGAGGGGATTATATCCTTTTTTTTGAAGATGTTTCTAACAGTATAAAATCACAGTTGCATTCGGGTTTCCTGCTGGTCACGAATCGTCGAACTTATCTTTCTACTTAGGTGGTGAGGTCGAACTAAAAGTTGAAAGCAGTGGGGTATTACTAACGTTCGATAATTAACGTTAATTGCTAAATTATTAAGTTGTAACAAAAGTTTCTCAATGAATAATATACAACTAAACAAGAAATATGTATATTTGTACTATATAACCTAATATAACCTAATATAACTTAATAAAAAAATGAAAAAAATTCTACTTGCTCTTATTTGTGCTATCGCCCTTTTAAACAGTACAAATATTGCTAAAGCTCAATCAGGTGACGACTTTAATCCTAACCGTATTAGCATCTCGTGGGGTGATAACTCTTGGTACACCGCCGCTATGAATGTTGGAGGGGGTATTTGGATTAAAATGATTGACAATAAGTTCGAAAACTTTAATACAATCGGTACCTTTACACTGTCATATAATCGTGTTATCAACAACGAGCGTTGGGCTTTCGGTCTTGATTTAGGCTATTCGTCAATGCAGGCTACTTACAAAGACGGCAAAACTGATAATGTGAGTCTGTTTAACGTAGCTCCAACAGCTACTTGCTACTATAAGAAAAGCGGTATTTTTAGACTTTATGGTTCTGCTTCAGTTGGTGCTATGTTCGATAATTCATCAGACATTAGCCCATCATTTACTTTTCACTTTTCTCCAATCGGTATGCGTATAGGTAACAACGCAATTGCTGGTTTTCTTGATCTTGGATATGGTTTCAAAGGTATCATTAACGTTGGTTTGCAAGTTGGTTTCTAAGACTTAGACAAAATAATAAGGAAGAGTGCGCTTCATTTCGGAGTGCACTTTTTTTTGTGTCTGTGGCTTGGTTTCGAATAATATTTACTAACTTTGTTTGATTACCCAATTTATTATAATAAGAAACTGTTAATATGAAACAAATCCTACTAACCTTAATTGCGATTATGGTGGTTGCAACTGCTACCGGTAATAACAAAAATTACACACTGTCGTCACCCGATAACAAGGTAAACCTTAGAGTTGAAGTTGGCGAAAAGATAACCTGGAGCGTCGATCACCAATCTACCAAAGTGATAACACCGTCGCAAATCTCGATGACTCTTTCAAACGAAGTTCTTGGTTCAAAGAATAGAGTTGTTAAGGCTAAAACATCAACTGAGAATCGTCTGTTCACATCGCATTTGTACAAAAAAACTGAAATTGTAGATAACTACAATGGGCTTACACTCGCCTTTTCGGGTGATTGGGTTTTGGAGTTTCGTGCCTACAATGATGGTGTTGCATATAGGTTTGTAATTAACAAAAAGGGCGAAAATAAGGTTATGTCTGAAAAAGCAGAGTTCTGTTTTGCTAGCGACTACACAGCCTACTATCCTTACGTAACTGATTTGCGTTCTGATGATGATCTTATGGTTATGGCGCACGAGGCTCTATATGAGGTAACGCCTATCTCAAAGTTTAATAGCGACTCACTAGCTATGTCGCCAACGTTAATAGCTCTTGCTGACGGCAAAAAAGCAGTTATTACAGATGCTGCTAATAACAGCTATGCAGGAATGTTTCTTAGAGTCGAAAACGACAATCGTACAGCATTTAGAGGTGTCTTTGGTCAATATCCGCTTGAAACCAGAGTTGGAGGATTCAATAGTCTAAACCTGATGCCAACAAAACGTGCTGACTATATTGCTCGTATTAGCGGTAAAACAATTTTGCCTTGGCGAGTTGTTGTTATCTCGACTGACGATAAGGAACTTTTGGATAACGATATGGTCTATAAACTCTCTGCTCCATCGAAAATCGAAGATGTTTCGTGGGTTAAACCGGGCAAAGTGGCGTGGGATTGGTGGAATAACTGGAATATTCGTGGTGTCGATTTCAAGGCGGGTATAAATACCCAAACATATAAATATTATATCGATTTTGCTGCCTCGCAAGGTATTGAGTATATTATTTTGGACGAGGGTTGGAGTGTAAATACGTATGATATTCTCAATATCGTTCCGCAGATTGATCTTCAAACAATTATTGATTATGGACGCAACAAAAATGTAGGTGTTATTCTATGGTCGGGCTGGAGAGGTATGAAAGACCATCTGGTTGAGGCTATGGAGAAATACTCGGCTATGGGAGCTAAGGGTTGGAAGATAGACTTTATAGATAGAGATGACCAAGAGGCTGTTGAGAGCTGTGTCGAGATTGCTTTGATGGCTGCTAAGTACAAGATGTTGATTGACTACCACGGTGCTTTTAAACCAGCTGGTTTTATGGCTATGTACCCCAATGTTGTCAACTTCGAGGGTGTTAAAGGGCTTGAAAACTCAAAATGGGGTCAATATGACGCTCCTCTGTATGATGTTACAATGCCATATATCCGTATGTTGGCTGGTGCGGTTGACTATACGCCGGGAGCAATGACAAACGCTACAAAAGATTACTATCGCCCAAACAACAACAAACCGATGAGTATGGGCACTCGTTGCCACCAATTGGCAATGTACACAATCTTTGAAGCACCTCTTCAGATGTTGGCGGACTCTCCATCAGCATATATGGCAGAACCAGAGTGTACTAAATATATAGCTTCGGTACCTACAGTTTTTGACCAAACGGTTGCTCTTTCGGGCAGTGTTGGCGAGTGGGTGTCGATTGCTCGTCGTAACGGGGTGAATTGGTATGTTGGGGCAATGACTTCGTGGCAAGAGCGTGAGATTGAGGTCGATTTTTCGTTCCTAGGCGATGGAGAGTATAGTGCTGAGATTTTTACAGACGGCATTAATTCTGATAGAGATGCAACCGACTACAAACGTCAAGAGGTTAAAGTCACTAAAGCTATGAAGATGAAATTCAAACTAAATAGCGGTGGCGGTTTGGCAATGAAACTCTCGAAATAGTTGATATTTTGACATTGTAAAGGGAAAGTAGAGATTTAACTACTTTCCCTTTTTTGTGAATATATACGCAGCTTTCAATAAAACAGGTCTTTGTAGTGCACTACAAAGACCTGTTTTGTGAGTATTATATCGGAGAGTGGATTTACAATCTCGAAAGAATAATTGAGGTCGCAATTGCCACATTTAGAGATTCTCCTGTGCCGTTCTTGGCTCGTGGGATAGTAATTCTGTTCGATATAAATTTCTCTACCTCAGCCGAAATGCCATTTCCCTCATTACCCATTACAATAGTAGCATAACTATCAAACTTAGTATCGTTAAGTAGTGTACTTCGCTCCAAAAATGTGCCGTAAATCGAATTCGGAAAGTGTTTTTGGCGCTCTATTAGCCACTCTTCGAGGTTGGTATATAGCACCCTAACTCGACCTATCGAACCCATCGTAGCTTGAACAACTTTAGAAGAGAAAACATCGGCGGTTTGAGGCGAACAAACAACGGTTTTGATGCCAAACCAATCGGCTGTTCGAAGAATAGTCCCTAAATTGCCGGGATCTTGAACGGAATCGAGAACCAAAACTTTTTCGTCGCTTCGAACACTATTTTTTAGATCGTAAGTTGGAATTCGAAATAGAGCTAATTTTGTCGTTGGAGTTTTGAGCTGCGAGATACGTTGCATTTGAGCGTCGGTGCAATTAGCTCCAACTTCGTAGATTTCAGCAACTTGCATTAATGGTAAAAGTTCACTTATCAACTTATCGCCTTCGGCTATGAAAAGTCCTAACTCACTTCTAACTTTTTTTGAGGCAAGAGTACGAATTTTTTTTATCTCATTAGTAGTAATCATACTGCAAATGTAGAAAATTTTATCTACCTTTGCACCTTAGTAATAACAATAATTTTACTAAATATATATCAATGATTACATCGAAACCTGCGCGATTAGTTCTCGAAGACGGTTCTACGTTTGAGGGCTACTCTTTTGGCGCACCACACTCTGTTTCGGGCGAGGTAGTGTTTACTACTGCTATGACCGGATACCCTGAGTCACTAACTGACCCATCGTACAGTGGTCAAATTCTCGTAATGACTTTTCCTCTAGTTGGCAACTATGGAGTTCCAGTTAAGGACGAAACCAAATGGGGATTACCTCTCAACTTTGAGAGCGACAAAATTCACGTCAAAGCACTTGTTGTGAGCGACTACGCTTTCGAACCTCAACACTGGCACAATGAGCGTAGCTTAGGTCAATGGTTGAACGATGAGAATATACCAGCAATCTTTGGAATCGACACTAGAGAGGTTACAAAAATAATCCGCGAGCGTGGTGTTATGTTGGGCAAAATTGTGGTTGACGGCAGCGAAGAACCTGCTTTGTTCGAGGACCACAACAAACGTAATCTAGTTGCAGAAGTGTCGTGTAACGAAATTAGTGAGTATGGCGATGGCGATCTTCGTATCGTTATGGTTGACTGCGGTGCTAAATATAATATTATTCGCTGCTTAATTGAACGTGGCGCAACTGTTGTGCGTGTACCTTGGGACACAGACTTCTCGAAAATGGAGTACGACGGCGTGATGCTAAGTAATGGTCCTGGCGACCCAGCTCTGCTAGATGTTGTGGTTGAAAACATTAAACGAGGAATCGAAAAGGGCAAACCAATCTTTGGTATCTGTCTTGGTAATCAGTTATTGGCTCGTGCTGCAGGGGCAACTACCTACAAAATGAAGTACGGTCACCGTTCGCATAACCAACCAGCTCTAGAGTGTGGCACAAATTCGGCTTGTATCACTTCACAAAACCACGGTTACGCTATCGATCCATCGAATTTGGGTGCAGATTGGGAACCATATTTCACTAACCTCAATGACGACACTTTGGAGGGAATTAAACACAAGAGCGGACCGTTCTTCTCTGTGCAATTCCACCCCGAGGCAACTAGTGGCCCAGTGGATAGCGAAAACCTATTTGATAAGTTTATTGACGAAGTAAAAAAAAGTAAGAAATAAGATGCAAGAGAAGATAAATAAAGTATTACTACTGGGTAGCGGCGCACTTAAAATTGGCGAGGCAGGGGAGTTTGATTACTCTGGTTCGCAGGCACTTAAAGCCTTGAAAGAGGAGGGTATCTATACCGTTCTTATAAACCCAAATATTGCAACAGTACAAACTAGCGATGGTATTGCCGATAAGGTATATTTTTTACCTGTTACTCCCGATTTTGTGGAGCGAGTAATCGAAACAGAACGTCCAGATGGTATTCTACTTGCTTTTGGTGGTCAAACTGCACTAAACTGTGGTGTGGCACTCTATAAAAGCGGTGTGCTAGAAAAATATAATATCCGAGTGCTTGGAACACCCGTTCAAGCAATTATGGACACCGAAGACCGCGATTTGTTTGTTCAAAAACTCGACCAAATCGATGTTAAAACTATTAAAAGTGAGGCAGTAACCAATGTCGAAGATGCAAAACGTGTTGCAAACGAGTTGGGTTATCCTGTAATTATTCGTGCTGCCTACACTCTTGGTGGACTAGGTTCGGGCTTCTGTGACAATGACGCAGATATGGACACTATGGCGGCCAAAGCCTTTACATATTCACCTCAAATCTTGGTCGAAAAATCACTGAAAGGCTGGAAAGAGGTTGAGTATGAGGTTGTTCGTGATAAATATGATAACTGTTTGACAGTTTGTAATATGGAGAACTTTGACCCGCTTGGTATTCACACCGGAGAGTCGATTGTGGTTGCTCCTTCACAAACTCTTACTAACAAAGAGTACCACAAATTGCGCGAAATCGCAATTCGTATTATTCGCCACATCGGTATCGTTGGTGAGTGTAATGTTCAGTATGCTCTTGACCCTGAAAGTGAAGATTATCGAGTAATCGAGGTTAACGCTCGTTTGAGCCGCTCATCGGCATTGGCATCAAAGGCAACAGGTTATCCACTTGCTTTTGTAGCCGCTAAACTTGGTCTTGGATATGGACTTCACGAACTTAAAAACAGCGTAACTCGTACTACAACTGCTTGTTTCGAACCTGCACTTGACTATATTGTTTGTAAGATTCCTCGTTGGGATTTAGGTAAGTTCAAAGGCGTTAGTCGTGAACTTGGTTCATCTATGAAGTCGGTAGGCGAGATTATGGCAATTGGTCGCAACTTCGAAGAGGCGGTTCAAAAAGGATTGCGTATGATTGGTCAGGGTATGCACGGTTTTGTGGCAAACAAAGATTTTGTGATTGACGACATCGAAAGCGAACTTAACCGTCCGACTGATAAACGTATATTTATTATTGCGGCAGCTTTGAAACAAGGCTATTCGGTTGATAAAATTCACGAACTAACTAAAATCGATAAGTGGTTCTTGAACAAACTTCGTGGCATTATTGAACTCGAAGGCGATATGGAGAAATATAGTGAATTAGAACAAGTTCCAACAGCTCTACTTCGCGAAGTTAAACAAAAAGGTTTTTCTGACTTCCAGATTGCAAGAACGGTACTCAAAACTGACGACCTGAAGATGCAAGAAGGTATTAATGCCGTTCGTGAGTGGCGTAAGAGTAGAGGTGTACTCCCTGTGGTTAAACAAATCGACACTCTAGCAGCTGAATATCCTGCACAAACTAACTACCTATATTTAACGTATAACGGTTCGGCTCACGATATCGATTTTGCACACGATGACCGCTCGGTTATTGTGCTTGGTTCGGGTGCTTATCGCATTGGTAGCTCGGTTGAGTTTGACTGGTGTTCGGTTTCGGCTATCAACTCGGTTCGTGAACAGGGTTTACGCTCGATTATGATTAACTACAATCCTGAAACAGTTTCGACTGACTACGATATGTGTGACCGTCTATACTTCGATGAGTTGACGCTAGAGCGTGTGCTTGATATCGCTGACTTGGAAGCTCCTAAAGGTGTTATTGTGTCGGTAGGTGGGCAGATTCCAAATAACTTGGCTACCCGCCTTGCAGATGCTAATGTGACTATTCTCGGTACAACTGCTGCTAATATTGACAGAGCAGAAGATCGTCACAAATTCTCTTCAATGCTCGACTCACTAGGCATCGACCAACCTCGTTGGAAAGAGCTGTCGTCGATGAGCGAGATTTATGAATTTGCAGATGAGGTAGGTTTCCCTCTTTTGATTCGTCCTTCTTACGTGCTTTCGGGTGCGGCGATGAATGTCGTTTCTAATAAAGAGGAGTTGGAGCACTTCTTGCAATTGGCAACAAATGTAAGTAAACAACACCCTGTAGTTGTGACCGAGTTTATTGAAAATGCTAAAGAGATTGAGATTGACGCTGTTGCAAAAGATGGCGAGGTGTTGATTTACGCAATTTCGGAACACGTTGAGTTTGCAGGAGTTCACTCTGGCGATGCTACGTTGGTTTTCCCTGCTCAAAAGCTATATATCGAAACTGTCCGCAAAATTAAGAAGATTGCTCGTGAGATTGCTCGTGAGTTAAACATCTCAGGTCCTTTCAATATGCAGTTGTTGGCAAAAAATAACTTTATTAAAGTAATCGAATGTAACCTACGCGCTTCTCGCTCGTTCCCATTTGTGAGCAAAGTGCTGAAAGTTAACTTTATCGACATTGCAACAAGAGTAATGCTTGGAGTTGAACCAAATGTACCTGCAAAATCGGCGTTCGAACTTGATTACGTTGGTATTAAAGCTTCGCAGTTCTCGTTTAGTCGTCTTCAAAAGGCTGACCCTGTGCTAGGTGTCGAAATGGCATCGACTGGCGAGGTTGGTTGTATCGGCGAGGATTACTACGAAGCAATTCTTAAAGCTATGCTCTCGGTTGGCTATCGTATTCCAAAGCAGACAGTTCTACTTAGTACTGGTGACCAAAAGTCTAAAACTCAAACACTAGAAGCAGCTAAAGAGCTTCAAAAGTGCGGTTATACGATTTATGCAACAAAAGGTACTTCGGAGTTCATGGCTAAAAATGGCGTTGCTTCGGCTATTCTAAGTTGGCCAGACCAAGCTGGTAATGGCGAACCAAACGTGCTGGATTACATCAAAGAGCGTAAGATTGACTTTGTGGTTAATATTCCTAAAAACCACACTAAAGATGAGTTGAACAACGACTATATAATCCGCCGCTCGGCAATTGACTTCAATGTGCCGTTGTGTACCAATGCTCGATTGGCAAATGACTTTATAATGGCGTTCTGCAACACTACGGAACAAGATCTTAGAATCAAGAGCTGGTCAGAGTACAAATAAATTTATTAATGGTTAATGATAAATGGTAAATGGTTAGCGATAAAATACATATTACAAACTATTTACCATTAATCATTACATAAGAAAAGATGATTAAGCGTAAAATAATTAGAGGATTTATCCTCATTGGTGCACTGCTCTTTTTGAGCGGTATTATTAGTTCGATTGAACTAATACGTCTTAATCGTGCAACTTCAGAACTACTACACGCTTCGAGAGGTAATATTGAACTGAGTAAAAATCTATTAGACGCTGTTCAAGACCAAAATACAATGTTGCTAACCACTATTACGGATAGTACTATTAATTACAGAAATGAAATTGCTGAGTCGAGAGTTCGGTTCAACGCTACACTGCAAACTATCAAAGAGGTTTTTGAAGGAAACGTCGAATTGACTAGCGAAATTCTGAAAATTGAAAAGACAGCATTTGACTATAATACTATCTTTAATCAAGTTAGTAATGATACAGATTTGGAGTGGTTTGTGCAGGTTTATCGCACGACATACAACAAGTTGACAGCCTCGATTAAGAATTTTATGATTGCTAATGAAAATGGTATAATTGACTCTGCATCAAAGGTTGAGAGTAATGCTTTTAGAGCATCAATGGTAGGTATCATTGCTCTTGCAGGTGGTATTTTATTGGTGGTGTTATTCTATTATCTACTCAACTTATTCTATATTCAACCTGTTATGGTTATGGAGCATTCGTTAAAACGTCATTTAGAGAAGGGGTTTCCGTTCTCGGTTGAGGTTAACACTAAAGATGAGTTGCTGAGCCTAAAGAACCAAATTGAACTACTAGTTGCTCGTTCTAAGAAGTAGTATGACCTTAGTATATGAGAAGAGAGTTGCGTAACTGTAACTCTCTTTTTTTTGACTTTTCAACGGTAACTGCAGGCGAACTCCTGAATCATAGAGATTTTAGTATGAACAGTATATTTACCTCGTTTGTAATAATGCACGAGCCATCATTTCTATCGAATAGAGCCCTTGCGATTATCCATAAATGGATATCTTACTTGTCTATCTCGGAGATTTTCTATATCTATAACTTATTTGTTTCTAGGAGCGTTTTCAAGATTCTTAATCCTGTGCTGTTCACTCGTCAGACGTTCAACTACTAGTCTTTGAGAACTCGATTAATCATATTCAAAAACGCTTGATAAGCAAGGTCGATGAGATGTCCAACACCTTGACTAAGGCTCATTACTCAACTTAACTGCGTTCTCTTTAAACTTTCTGCTGCAATTTTTTCTTTCCGTCTTTTAAAGGTAACTTTTATTGCCGAATTGACTCTGTACTTACCGCTAGAAAGTCCATTTTGGTATGTGTAGTGCTTGATTCTGCTAATAATTTCTAAATAAACTCTGTTATTGTAAGTTTTTTTTGAAAAGAGTATTAATATTTTCAAAAAAATTTGTAACTTTACAATTATAAGTGTCTAACACACTATGTGTAAAACATTCTTAACAAGCTTTGATAAAATTCTGTGGTGTATTGATAAGTTGTAACCAACCTTGTGCGCTTGTTTGTGATGTTTACCTCCGTTTTCTTGTAGATATACTAAACCAAACCTACTCATAAACTAAACAAAAAATTATGAAACAGAAATTCTGTAAAACCACAATTTTATCTATTTGTGGATTTATGTTCTTTGGCTGTGCTGAATTAACTCTGCAAGAGCAGTTAACTAAGAATGACAAAAAAATTAATGAGATTATCTCTCAAATGACACTTGAAGAGAAGGTTAAAATGCTTCACGGTAAGACAAATATGTCCTCTGAAGGTGTGCCTAGGCTTGGAATCCAAGAGATACGTTATACAGATGGACCGTTTGGTATTCGCGAAGAGGTAGGCGATAGATTTGTGCCTCTGAAATGGAAAACAGACTCTGCAACATACTTCCCAACAGGTTCTGCTCTTGCTGCAACTTGGTCGGGTGAATTGGCTTACCAATATGGTCGTGCTATGGGTATAGAGGGACGATTAAGAGGCAAAGATGTTATACTTGGTCCTGCTATGAATATTCAGCGTCTGCCTGTTGGTGGTCGTACTTATGAGTATTTGAGCGAAGATCCACATCTAAACGCAATTCTTGCAGTCCAATATACTTTAGGTTCTCAAAAAGAGGGTACTGCTGTCTGTCTTAAACACTATGCACTCAATAATCAAGAAACAAATCGTGGTACTGTCGATGTTGTAATTGCAGAACGCCCAATGCGTGAAATTTATCTCAAAGCGTTTGAAGCTGCAATTCGAGAGGGTGGTGCGATGAGCGTAATGCCTGCTTACAATAAAGTTAATGGTTACTATGGCTCTGAGAATGTGCATCTAAATAATGAAATTCTGCGTGGCGAATGGGGCTTTAAAGGCTTTACAGTTTCAGACTGGGGTGGAACTCACAGTACTGTTGGCGCTGCTGTTGGTGGTCTTGATGTGCAAATGCCTGATAATACATTTTTTGGCGAAGCACTTTATAATGCCGTGAAAAATGGCGAGGTTGCAGAGGAGATTGTTGATGAAAAAGTTCGCAATATTCTTCGTGTTCGTTTTGCTGTTGAAGCTGTTGCTGATGATGTTGCTAATCAGAAGAACCCATCACTTCCAGAGCAGCAACAAATTGCTTATGATGTTGCTACTAAATCTATAGTATTGCTCAAAAATAATGGTAATCTTCTGCCAGTCAATAAAGAGAAAGTTAAAAAAATCGCAGTTATCGGACTTAATGCAGAGCTAATCACAGGTTCAGGTGGTATGGGGGCAGGTGTGAAAACTCCTTACGAAATTACTCCGCTTCAAGGACTTAGAAATAGAGTTGGCAACGATATAGAGATTGTTTATGCTCCAGCTTACCGCAACTTTAAAGGTATGTTTGCGCTTTGGGGTGCAAAAGAGGGCGAAGTGTTGGCTGATAGTATCAATGAGGCTGTTCAACCTGCACTTTTGGCAGAGGCTAAGAAAGCTGTTAACGGTGCTGATTTGGTTATCTTCTTTGGTGGTACAAACAAATCTATCGAAACTGAAGGTAGTGACCGTAAAGATATAATGTTGCCAGTTTCGCAAGATAAGATTATAGAAGAGCTGGCGGCCGTTAACCCTAATATCGTTACCGTTATTATTTCTGGTGGACCTGTCGATTTGAATGTGGTTAACAAGTACTCTCCAGCAATTGTTCAAGGTTGGTGGAACGGACTTGAAGGCGGTCACGCACTTGCAGATGTTCTGCTAGGTACTATTGCTCCATCTGGTAAACTTCCGTTCACTCTCCCTATCAAACTCGAAGACTCTCCAGCTTATGCGCTCGGAAATTTCCCTCAAAAAGAGGGTGTTGAAGGAGATATCTTTGGTACTCAATATCGTCCTGATATCGATGGTCAATCAGATTTGAACGAAAAGAAAAAAGGACCTACTGCTTATTACAGCGAGGGTTCGTTGGTTGGTTATCGTTGGTTCGATACTAAAAACCAACCTGTAATGTTCCCATTTGGCTATGGTCTGTCGTATGTAGATTTTGGTTATGATGGAATTAAGAGTGATAAAACGAAGTATGGTAAAGACGATGTTGTTAAAGTGACATTTGAGTTGATAAACAATGGTTCGATGGTGGCTGATGAGGTTGCTCAGCTGTATGTTCGTCGTCTTGATTCTAAGGTTGAGTGGCCATATAAAGAGTTGAAAGCTTTCGAAAGAGTAACTCTACAAGAAGGACAAACTAAAGAGGTTACACTTCAATTCCCAGTTAAAGAGTTGAGCTACTGGAACGAGGCTACAAACAGCTGGACGCTCGAAAATGGTAAAATCGAAATATTGGTCGGAGGCTCTTCGGTTGAATTGCCACTTAAAACCCAAATCGAAATCTAGTCAAATAATTATTTAGAATAAAAAATGAAAAAGATAATAGTCACTTTAGTTGTTTCGTTGTTTGCTTTGCCGCTAGTGGCACAAGTAAAACTAACGCCAAAAAATATAGATAAAGTTATCAAAGAGATGACTCTTGAAGAGAAAGCCAATATGTTGGTCGGATATACCTTTGGTCAATCATATTGGGGACTTCCAACTAATCCAGACCCAAACGCTGGTGCTATTGTGCTAGGTGCTGCTGGTAACACTGCCAAAATCGAAAGATTGGGTATTCCTCACACTGTTCTTGCCGATGGTCCTGCAGGGGTGCATATTTCGGGCAAACGACCAGACGACCCTAATGATTATTACTGCTCTGGTTTCCCTATCGGAACTCTTGTTGCAGCAACTTGGGATACTGAACTTGTGCATAGTCTAGGTGTAGCTATGGGGGACGAAATTAAGGAGTATGGCGTAGATGTTATACTTGGACCTGGTATGAATCTTATGCGTAATCCTATGTGTGGACGCAATTTTGAGTACTATTCTGAAGACCCATTCTTGACTGGACTTATTGGTGCTGCAATTATTAACGGTATTCAGAGTCAAGGTGTTGGTGTGTCGGCTAAACACTTTGCTGCCAACAATCAAGAGGCTAATCGTACTCATAACAACTCGATTGTAAGCCAACGTGTATTGCGTGAGTTGTACCTCAAAGGGTTTGAGATTGCTGTTCGTAAGAGCCAACCTTGGACAATAATGAGTAGTTACAACTACATCAATGGACAATATACTCAAGAGAGCTATGAACTGCTCGAAACTATTCTACGTAAAGAGTGGGGCTTCAAAAATATTGTCGTAACTGACTGGACTAATACTCGAAACACAGCTGCTCAAGTTCACGCAGGTAATGACCTGTTAGCTCCTGGTAACGCTGAACAGATACAACAAATTATCGAGGGTGTTAACAATGGAACAATTGCAATTGCTGATGTAAATCGCAATGTTAAACGTATTTTGGAGTATGTTGTTAAGACTCCTCGTTTCAAAGGTTATCAATACTCGAATAAACCAAATCTGAAAGCTAATGCTGCGCTTATTCGCACTGCTGCGGCTGATGGTATGATATTACTCAAAAACGAAGGTAATGTTTTGCCGCTCGACCCATCGCTAAAAAAAGTTGCGCTTTTTGGTCATACGTCTTATAATCTCTATGCCGGTGGCACTGGTTCGGGTAATGTGAACAAACCTTATGTTGTCGATTTGGTAGAGGGGTTGAACGGTGCAGGATACGTAATTGACGATATGCTTAACTCGCTTTATGCTAAATATCGTGACTTTGCAAAAGCTGAAGGTGATGCTGAAATGGGCGTATTCGCTCCTAATGGTTACTTTCCTCGTCCTCGTATCAAAGAGCCTCAAATGGGTACTTATGCCTATATTAATGCTGCTGAACGTGCTGAGTTTGCAATCGTTACTGTTGGTCGTAGCTCTGGCGAGGGTAGTGATCGTGAATTTGAGGATTTCAGACTTAACAGTGACGAAATCGATATGTTGAAGCAGACCTACAATGCTTTCCATAAAAAAGGTAAAAAAGTTATTGTTATTCTCAATGTTGGTGGAGTTATCGAGAGTGCGGAGATTGGACAGTATGCCGATGCTATTTTGTTGGCTTGGCAGCCGGGACTCGAAGCAGGTAATACAATTGTTGATGTGTTGACTGGTAAATCTAACCCATCTGGTAAACTGCCAATGACTTGGCCTGTCAAACTCGAAGATGTGCCTTCGACTAAAAACTTCCCTCAAGGAGTTTCTTGGAGAGAGGAGATTTTTGTGCCTGTGGCAGAGCTTAATAAAATGCACAGCGTTGGCGAAACAAGATATGACGAGGGTTTAAATGTTGGTTATCGTTATTTCCAAACATTTGACAAAAAAGTTGCATATCCATTCGGTTTCGGTATGAGTTACACCCAATTCGAATATAGCGATGCTAAAGTTCAAAAGAGCAAAGATGGCTTCATTGCTACTGTTACAGTTAAGAATATTGGCAAACGTAGTGGTAAAGAGGCTGTTCAACTATATGTGACTGCTCCAAAAGGTAAACTTGAAAAACCAGCATTTGAACTTAAAGCGTTTGGCAAAACTAAAGAGTTAGAGCCGGGTGAGAGTCAAACTATTGTGATGAACTTTACAAACTATGATTTGGCATCTTACGATGAGTCAATTCAATCGTATGTGACAGATGGTGGAGTGTACACTGCTCGTTTTGCGGCTTCGTCGGTTGATACAGGACTAAAAGTTGAGTTCAAAGCAGACACTAAGAGTATAAAATGCCACGATGTGCTCAAAATGCAGTAATCTTTGTGGCGTAAAGTCATAAAGTGTAATATTTGGTTTATATTGGTGTGGTATTGCTATTGGGCTTGCTACACCAATATAAGTTTATAGATATATTGTAATAAAAAGAATAAACAATGAAAATAAATCTATTTCTAATACTATTCCTATTATCGACAGCGTCGATATATGCTCAGCAGTTCAAGGGGATAGAACCATCGAAAGCTGAGGCTAAAAAGATGACAACAATAACAGCCGATCAGTTGACAAAACGATCAATTCCGCACTATATCAAAGATGTAGTTTATGCCAACCGAAGCGATATGGATCTTCATCTGCAAGTGATACTTCCTGATAGAGCCAAAGAGGAAAAACTTCCTTGTGTAGTTTATATTCAAGGTTCGGCTTGGTTCAAACAAAATTGTTATGCAGCTCTACCAAAACTGATTGAGTTTAGTAATCGTGGATATGCAATTGTTAGTGTGGAGTATCGTCCATCGACAACAGCCAACTTCCCAGCCCAAATTCAAGATGTTAAGAGTGCTATAAGATTTGTGCGTAAAAATGCTCAAAAATATGGAATTGATGTAAATAATCTATTTATTTGGGGTGACTCTTCGGGTGGTCATTTGTCGCTTTTGGGAGCGTTAACTCAAGATATCGAAGCACTTGATACGGCAGAAGAGTTTGCCGAAGAGTCAATAGCTGTAAATGCTTGTGTGGCATACTATCCAGTTTCAGACTTAACTCGTGTGCAAGAGTTTGCACCTGACTATATGGATCATATCTCGGAAAAAAGTCCTACTGGTGTGCTGTTCGGTGGCGTTAAAGTGAACGATAACCTCGAAAAAATTAGAGTTGCAAATCCTGTTAGTTATGTAAGTAAAGATAGAGCTGTAAATACTGTTCCTATCGTCATTGTGACTGGAAATCGAGATAATGTCCTTCCATTTGAGCAGAGTGTTATTATGGCCGATAAGCTTGAAGAGTGTGGATATAACTATAAGTTCTATAAAATCGAGGGTGCAGACCACGGAAGTTGGGAGTTTTGGACAAAAGAGTTGTTCGATTTGGTAGATAACTTCTTTAAAGCCAATATGAAGTAATAACGATTTGTAATACACTTCTCTTTTAAAGATGGTGACGAATATGGTAAAACCTGTCGTCACCATCTTTATTTAGTAGCACTTAGTTATTAGATGGCATTTTCAAGGAGGGTGATATATTCAAACAAACACCTCAAATTCAATCTTCTTTGATACATACCTTTTGTAAAGGTATATATCTGATTGATTTTGAGGTGTTTCTATGGTAGGGTGGTGATGTGCTCTGAGAACCTAGAAGATGACTAATTGTTGTTCTGGTAAATATAGCTGAGAATCATCTCAGCAGTAGCATCTTTTAGTATAACTTTTTTGTCTTTGTCCAAAAGGTATAAAGCAGGTATAGCTCGTAGGTCGTAAATTTTGTCGTCTGACACCTTTTTAGAGTAACCATTGATCCACTCTTTGTCATACTCTGTGTTTCTCCAAAGCTCTTTGTCGTCGTCACAATAAATGGCTACAATCTTTGTGTTAGGCATTCTATTATCTTCGAATAACTCTTTAACTCTTTTACAGTCTGTGCAATCTGGATTATTGAAAAATAGTATGGTGTAATTACTCTTAATAGATTTTAGTTGTTGTGTTTGCCCATTTCTAAGTTCAAAACTGAAGTTGGTAGCTATATCGTTTGGACGATTTTTGAGCGACATCTCAAGTTGATATTTTGGTCTTATTTTAAGCATATCATCAATCTTGTCATTTGCTATTATATTTTGTAGGTACATAATATAGAAGTCCTCTTGGCGCATCGGAGAGTTGGGGTCGTAAAAGTATTTTTCGTACAACTCCATAAAATAGTCTAACATTTCAGGTGAACCTTCTAAAGCTTCAACTATGTTCTTGTTGATACTCGACTTAATTATTTGTTCGGTAGCGTTAGGGAATATGTAAATAAAATCTGTAAAAGCTTGTTAGGTATAATCAGCATTGTTGATAAGTGAAGTATCAGCATAATTAAAATTATTCCAGTAGTTAAGCAACAAAAACTCAACTCTTTGTCCTGGAGTTGTTAATACAGCTGGAATTGCAGGGAGAGTGAATTTTTTTTCTGTGTTTTCTTGCTGTTTTTGAGGTTCAGTATTGCCGCACGATTGAGTTGTGAGTGACGCTGTAAACAGTAGTAGGGTGACTGATAGTTTTATTATTTTATTCATAGTTTTATGTTAGTTTATGTTATGTTCAGTTGACGTTTAGATATTTTCTATAACCTATAAACCAACCGCAAATATACTTTAAATGTACTGAATTTAAAATTATTTATATTGAATTTTTCTCTGTTTACCTAAAAAAGTTAAGTTATAGTCTGAATTAGTATTATACACTATAACTTAACTTATAATTTAGATTGATTGTTGAACTCTATTTTCCGTATTCGTGGTAGAGCATTAGTAGGTGGGCCGCCGACCAGCTAAAATGTGGAGCTTTGAGCAGTTCGCCTGTGTGAGTGCCGTAGTTTTCGTGGATTGGAGCACCATTTTTTAATCCATATAGACGGTCAAAGACTTGAGTTGTGTATTTATCAGCAGCCTCTTTGTAGCCATATTTGCGAAGTCCGGAAATACCGAAATAAGTTTGGTCTAACCAAATTGGACCTCTCCAGTATCCTTTAGGCATAAACTTAGGTTCGGCAGCCGAAAGTGTTGGCATTGGGATATAGGTCGAAAATTTTGATGTGTCGCTCAATACTTTATAAACAGCATCGGCTTGATTTTTCGTAGCGATACCACTCCATAAAGGAGTGTATGCTTCGCAACCCTGTACCTTAACAAAAGAGCCATCAGCGAGGCGTTTGTCGTAGAAGAAACCATCTTCGGTATCGAAGAAATAGTTCGCTACTCTTTCTTTTTCAATTGGAGTAGCGGTGCATTCAATCCCAAGTTGTGCTGCCATCTGTTGTAGTAGTTCGTATTCATAGACAAGATATGCCGCCAAATCGACAGATTCTTGATTAAAACTCCACGCTCCTTCGTGATTTTTGACCATACCAGCATCGTCATAACGAACTGCGTTATCCATTCCGCTCTCCCAAGCAGCAGCTTCGAGTGTTCCATCGGTTGAGCCAAATTCAGGTATGCCATTTTGGTTGTTGTCGCGAGAAATGTACCACCAGTTGTAGTATTTCAATAGTTTTGGATACATTTCGGCAGTAAAATCTTTGTCATCGATGGTAGCTACAGCCCAAGCAGCGAGTGGAGGTTTAGAGTCACGAGCATTGTTTTCGTTTTTGTCACTGTATATGCAGTCGATAATCATTCCATCTTCGTTTTGGTAGTCAAACATTGCCTTAATCTGGTTTTTAGCCAACTCTTTGTCGAACATTGCCACTGCAACTGCGTGTTTCCACGAGTCCCAGCCCCAAAAACCTACAAAGTAGTTCACAGCGTGTGATGGTACTATACCGTCGTGAAACAGGTCACCCTTTGCGCTGCGCCAATTGCTAATGAGGGTTACTAAACACTTTACAGCTATTCGGTTGTACTCTTGTGGCATATCTTTGCGAAGAATCGAAGTGATATAGCTATTCCAACGGTTGGTGTGTTGTTGTTTTAGCTCCTCGATTGAGGTATTGGGAATTGGACTTATCTCGTTTTCGCTATTGAAAAACGAGATGTAGGCGTATGCTTTTTCGCTCTTACTATCTTTTGTTGCGCTATAGGTCGAATCACTGGTTTTGCTTACTCTGAATTTGGGTAGTGTCAGTTGGCACTGTTCGCCTCGAGGCAGACTAATAGTAATGCCATCGTTGGCAAATGATTTTAATGCTTTGTTGTACCAGATATCGCCACTGAGTCTCCACTCTTTGCCACTGTCTGCAATCAGTTCAATGATAGCGCAGTTTATATCAGTAAAGAAAAGTGTTTGTGTGATTTGTCTGCCGTCGTTATCTTTACCCCACATTATTAATTTGCCAGGGTAGTATCTCGAACTATCGATTTTAAAGTCATCTACGCCTACTATTGTTCGACTTAACCAGTTGCGGTTGTCGATATCGAAAGGTCCACTAAATCCTGTTGCATCTGATGATTTGGGCGTTGTAAATCCTATCCAAGCTCCTTGTTCGGTGTAAAGTCCAGAACAACCTCTTACTGTTTGTGGAGTAGTGTCAATCTCAATAATGTTTGGGTAGTTGAGAGCTAGGTCTTGAGTTGTGTTATTGGTACACGATATGAGCCCTAACGAGGCTGTGAGTGTTAATGCAGATAGTATCTTTATCATTGTTCTGAGGTTTATTTTATTGAAAAACGAGCTTTTTATGTGCTAAAGTTGTTTTGGCACTATTTTGTGCTTATTATAACGGTTTGATTATAAAACTGTACTGTTGGTCGAAGGCAGCTGTTGTATAACGAGTGTGAGTCTCTGCACCCCAAGTAGTGTCACCCCCAACACCCATCTGAACCTTATCAATATTGACCCAAACCAAATCTCCTGCTACAATACTGCCGCCGTGGTGAGGCTCTATACTCGACGGACGATAATCCAACTCCGATTGTTCAAACATCCAAGCGCTCATCGATAGGGGCTCTATGCCCACAATCTCAATACCGTTGCCATTGCCATTCACTAAACTCATAGTTCGAACATCACACACATTGCCACTCTCTTGCGCGCGAGGGTAAGGGTGGTACATATCCCAAACCTTGGAGCTGTATTGACCCACAATCGCAGCACTTTTTCTGTCAATATAGTTCTCAAAAGGTCCACGGCCAAACCAATTCATCGTATCGTACTCCTTTTTTAGTCGCATTGCCATACCAACTCTTGGGATTACTGGAAGTGTTTCTCCTTTAGTATCTAAATTATAGTCAACCTGAATCTCACCTTTAGCGTTAAAGGTGTAGTTTAAAGTTAGTTCGCAGTTCAAATCAAGAATTGAGTATTTGGCAGTTGCAGTAGCAGTGTTGCCATTTGGTTTAAACCAAAATCCGGTTAAACGCAATTGAACGTTTTTCCAAATAGGCGAAATCTGAGCCATTGAGTTTGCAACATCATTATCAGTTAGCGGACGGGTGAAATTGGGTCGCATCTCGCCGCTTAACATCTCTACACCACCATATTTGAGCGATACTAAGTAGCCATTGCCCGAAAAATTAGCCGAAAATCCTTCTCCAACTATACTTCTACCGTCAATTGCCAATTTGCTGCCAGTTTTTGTATCCAAAACGATATTACGATGACTTTGAGGTAGTGCAAATTGTTCATATGCTATAACTCTGTTGTCTTGTTTTGCATAAACATTTAAGAAGTACTCAGCCTCTTGAGTAAAGTTGATAGTGTTTAACGCAATCTCAATCTCACGACTAGATTTTGGTTCTAATCCTTTGATTTTAAAAGTGTTTGATGCTATTTTTTTGCTGTTTTGCATTATTTGCCACTCAAACTCAATATCATCGAGTGTAACGAAGTCAAAAAGGTTAGTGATTAGCAACTTCTGACTCTCCAAAGGTACTGTTTCAAATCTTATGTTTTGATAAGTTTTTTTGACCTGATGTATATGAGGGTGTAGAGTTCTGTCTGCAGCAACTAATCCATTTGCACAGAAATTAGTGTCGTTTTCAACCCCAACGAAACCTAAATCGCCACCAAAAGCAGCTATCTTGCGACCATTTTTGTCAAACTTATCGAACGTTTGGTCAACCCAATCCCAGATAAAACCGCCTTGTAGCTGTTCATTGTCGTATATTAACTGCCAATAGTCGTCAAAGTTGCCTAGGCTGTTACCCATAGCGTGAGCATACTCACATAGAATAAGCGGCATTGTGCGTCGTTCAGAAGCATGTTCCAACAATCTCCACATACGTGCATACATTGGAGCAAAGATGTCGCCAACGCCATCACGTCCACTGCCTTCGTACTGAACAGTGCGTGAAGGGTCACGCTCTTTTGTCCATTTATAGAGTGTTTCGAAGTGTTTGCCATAGCCCGATTCATTACCCATTGACCAACCAATAATGCATGTAAAGTTTTTATCTCGCTCAACCATTCTCTCCATACGCTCCATAAACGAAAGCTCCCAATTTTCGTCGTTTGCGAGTGTTCTGTAATTGCGATCTTTATTTAGACTCATACCGTGTGATTCGATATTTGCCTCGTCTATAACATACAATCCCACTCGGTTACATATCTCATACCACTCCTCATAGTTAGGATAGTGCGAAGCACGAACAGCGTTGATGTTGTTCTCTTTCATCAATTGTGCGTCGAGTTCCATACTCTCTAGTGTTAGTGTGCGCCCTGTTATTCCGTCGTGTTCGTGTCGGTTGACTCCTTTGATGAGTATTGCTTGACCATTGACTAGTAGTATGCCATTGCGAATTTCAACTGTACGAAAGCCAAATTGTTGTACTATCTTCTCATCTTTGGTAGAGATAGTTAGAGTGTATAAGTTTGGTGTTTCGGCGTTCCATTGCTTTACGTTTTCAAATATTTTAGAGCATTCGAAGTTGTTTGAAGAGTTTAGAGCTGTTGAGTATAACGTTTTGTTGTCATCTGCAACTTCAACGTCGAAAGTAGCATCACTTGAACTTGGTGTAACACTTAACGAAAACTCTCCCCTTGCATTTGCCCCAATTTCAAAATCCTCTACTTTGCCACTTTTTGGACGAGCAACTAACCAAACATCACGTTCAATACCGCTATAACGCCAATAATCTTGACACTCAAGGAAAGAACCATCGCTATACCGATAGACCTCAACAGCGAGGCGATTTATCCCTTTTTTTAGGTATTTTGTTACGTTAAACGTTGCAGGAAGTCGGCTATCTTCGCTGTAACCAACCATCTCGCCATTTACCCATACATAAAAAGCCGATTCAACACTACTAAATTTTAAGTAAACCTCTTTACCTTTGAATTCCAAAGGTACTGTGAAGTTGCGAATGTAAGAGCCAACGGGGTTGTAGTCTGTTGGAACGCTATCTGGTGTGATAGGAAAAGGGTATTTAACATCGGTGTAAATTGGGGCGTCGAAACCTTGTAACTCCCAGCTTCCTGGCACTGTAATTTTACTCCAACCCTTTACCGAATAGTTGTTTTTATAGAAATCTATAGGTCGCTCGGCAGGAGATTTAGAAAATTTGAAATCCCATACTCCGTTGAGCGAATGGCGCATTTCTTGATTATTTTTTGAGTTCAGAGGCACAAAATGAGCGCTCATCCTCTCACGGTTAATGCCATTCACCTGGGCGTCGTTCCATTCGGCTCTCTGTTGAGCGTTTGCTGACACACATACCAAAGCAAAGAGTGCGATAAGTAATTTATTCATATTGTAAGTTATTTTATGTCTTCTTTCAATCATTTTTTATCTTACCCATAACTCTTTGTTTTGGGTCATGTATCTGTATTTGCTTGTGAGTTTGTCGATTTTTATATAGTTGAAAATAGAGTGAGTAAAAAAGG
>CAMTOL010000003.1 GCA_947074135.1 uncultured Rikenellaceae bacterium | reverse complement strand
CTATGCGTATGCTTAGTGGGCTTAGCACTCCCACGTCGGGTAGTGCCACAGTTGGTGGGTTCGACAGTGCCCGTCACAGCGAGCAGATTAAACGCAATATTGGTTATATGAGTCAACGATTCTCGCTGTATAGTTATCTGACTGTCAGAGAAAATATTCGATTATTTGGAGGAATTTACTCGATGCGAGGGTCGGCAATTAAAAGCAAGACCGAGGAGTTATTAGAACGGTTAAACTTTAGGGAGCAGGGCGACACAATGGTTTCGGAGTTGCCGCTCGGGTGGAAGCAGAAGTTGGCATTCTCGGTGGCAATCGTTCACGAACCTAAGATAGTCTTTTTAGATGAGCCTACTGGGGGTGTTGACCCTGTCACTAGACGACAGTTTTGGGAGATGAGTTACGAGGCGGCGGGTCGTGAGATTACAGTTTTCGTAACGACGCACTATATGGACGAGGCAGAGTATTGCGACAGGGTTTCGATAATGGTTGATGGTCGCATCGATGCTTTAGACTCTCCTAGAGCGTTGCGTGAGCAGTTTGGGGCTGAGAGTATGAATGAGGTATTTTACCGACTGGCACGAAAAGCCAAAAGGTCGGACATATAAAAAACTATAAAAGCACAAGCAATAACTGAAAATGTGAACAAAGAGGAAAAAACAGAGTTTTTTGGTTCTTTTGTGAACAAAAGAACGATGGAAAACGGTGTTAGAGTAATGACACAAAATCGCGTGCGAAGCACGAAAAAATCCTCAAAGCGCAAATCCGAAGGATTTGTAAGACTGCGAAGCAGCTAAAAACAAACTTTCAACTGTTAATTGGCATAAAAAAGAAAAGTCACCCAAAAACTTTTACTGTTTACCCTCTTTAATAGATTTTAGATTTCACTATGAAGCAGTTTGCTATATTCGTAAAAAAGGAGTTCCTGCACATATTTCGAGATCGTCGAACTATGCTGCTGCTCCTAGCTATGCCCATAGTCCAAATACTACTCTTTGGTTTCGCTATATCTACCGAAGTAAAAAATGCACGAGTAGCCGTTCTAAACCCCAGCAAAACTCAACTAACCGACCAAATAACACAGAAAATCGCTGCTAGCGAATACTTCACCCTGACCGACTACCTCAACTCCCCAACCCAAATCGACTCGCTATTCAAACGCTCACTCGTCGATATAGTGGTGGTCTATGGCTCTGACTTCGACACTCACCCCTCTGTTCAGTTCATAACCGACGCATCGGACCCTAATACCGCTATGATTACAACAGCCTACGCCACCGCAATTGCTAACTCGGCTGTAAGCAACGTCGATATTGTACGCAACGACACTCGATTCCTCTACAACCCCTCGATGCAAAGCTCCTACAACTTCGTGCCCGGAGTGATGGGTATGATTATGATGCTCATTTGCGCTATGATGACCTCACTCTCTATTGTGCGTGAAAAAGAGATGGGAACAATGGAGGTGCTACTCGTATCGCCAGTCCACCCTCTACTACTAATAGTTGCCAAAATCGTCCCATACCTCACAATTTCGATTATCAACCTTATCACAATACTACTACTATCAGTCTTTGTACTCAACGTACCAATAGCTGGTAGTCTTGTGTGGCTGTTTGTCTTTTCAGTGCTATTCGTCTTTGTAACCCTATCATTAGGGCTACTCATATCGTCGCTCGTCAAAACCCAAGTCGTGGCAATGCTAATTTCGGGTATGGTGCTTATGATGCCAACCGTACTGCTTTCGGGTATGATGTTTCCTGTCGATAATATGCCAATAGCTCTGCAATACATCTCGGCAATACTCCCTGCTCGCTGGTTTATCGAGGGTGTTCGCAAACTGATGATTCAAGGCGTTGACGTGAGCTTTGTTGTCAAAGAGATAGTAATACTCGCTGCAATGGCTATTGTGCTAATAGCGGTGAGCTTGAAAAAATTCAAAATTAGACTATAATGGTTCTAAAATACTTGTTAGAGAAGGAGTTTAAACATATCTTGCGGAATCCTATTATTCCACGAGTAATTGTCGCTATGCCTATAATGATGATGATTCTACTCCCCTTTGCAGCCAACCTCGAGGTCTTTAATATCAATGTGGCAGTGGTTGACAACGACCACACTATCACATCGTCGAGGCTTACCGACCAAATCAGCGCATCGAACTATTTTCAACTTACAGCCACTCCACAAAGCTACGATCAAGCAATGATAGGTATTGAGGAGGGAACAACCGATATAATTCTAACCATTCCATCTCACTTTGGACGCGACCTCGAACTTGGTAAACTCAACTCTCCAGCCATCTCGGCCAACGCCGTCGATGCTATAAAAGCCTCAATGGGTTCGCAATACCTCCAATCAATTGTAACGCAATTTGCACTAGACCACTTCCCTGTCAAGGTTACACCAGAGCTTGAGGTTGCCTCACAATATCGCTTTAACCCATTTCTAAACTATAAGTTTTTTATGGTTCCTGCGCTTATGGTGATGCTACTAACGATTATGTGCGGCTTTCTGCCTGCCCTCAATATTGTTCAAGAAAAAGAGGAGGGCTCAATCGAACAAATCAACGTTTCGCCAATTAGCAAAACAAACTTTATAATCTCGAAAATTTTTCCATTCTGGGTCGTAGGTTATATCGTACTAACCATTAGTTTTATAATTGCGTGGTTGCTCTACTCTCAAATAGCAGTGGGTAGCTACCTAACGATTTATGCTTCGGCATTCATCTTCTTGCTCGTAATCTCAGGTATGGGGCTGCTAATTTCGTCTAATTCGGCAACTATGCAGCAGTCAATGTTTGTAATGTTCTTCTTCGTTATCATTATGCTGCTACTTAGCGGACTCTTTACTCCTGTGGCTAGTATGCCAGGCTGGGCGCAGTGGATAGCAACATTCAACCCTCTGACCTACTTCATACGCATAATGAGAGCAGTTTACTTAAAAGGGGCTAATTTGATTGACATTCGCACCGATTTGTTGATACTCTCAGCATTCGCGCTTGTTTTCGACCTTTGGGCAATTCTGAGCTACCGCAAAAAAGGGTAGCGCTAGTAACAATTCACAATTGACAATTAACCATTAAAATAAATTCGTATCTTTGCGCTCTGAAATTTAACTTTTTTCTATTTTTGACGCTATGATTGACACTACAAAACCTATTGGTTTGGCCTCAGACCACGCAGGTTACGAAATGAAAGAGTTTGTGGCAGGTTATCTGCTTGGACTTGGCTATGCAATTAAGGATTATGGCTGCAACAGCAACGAGTCGATAGATTATGCAGACTTCGGTCACGCACTTGCTAATGGATTGACCGATGGCGAGGTTGGGCATAGTTTTGCCTTTTGCGGTTCAGCAAACGGTATGGCAATGACTCTAAACCGCCACCGAGGCATTAGAGCTGCAATTTGTTGGAAGGCTGAGTTGGCAACACTTGCTCGTACTCACAACGATGCTAATATTTGTGTCATTCCGGGACGTTTTATCGACGAGGTTGAGTGCGCTAAGATTGTTGATGCTTTCTTGGAGGGCGAGTTCGAGGGTGGACGACACCAGTGCCGAATCGAAAAGATAGAGCTATAAATAATTTGAATTCACCGTTAAAAGTTAGTCTATAGCTGCTTCGCAGGTCTTACAAATCCTGCGGATTTGCGCTTTGGGATTTTGATTTTACGTTATTACTCTAAGGCAACCGCTTTACTTTCCCTTTTTGTAAAAAGGGAAAACCAAAAACTTTTGACAAGTACTTCGTACTTGATGACGTTTTGTTTGATTTTTGACTCTCTTTTTCTTTGACCTTTTCTAAATGAACTTCACACGCTATCAAATTGAACTGATGCTACCTGTCGGAAGCTGGGAATCACTAGCTGCTGCAGCTCAAGCAGGTGCCGATGCCATTTACTTCGGCGTCCAAGGACTAAATATGCGCTCTGCCTCTAGCGTTAACTTCTCGCTCGACGACCTAGCCCAAATCATACAGTTCTGCAAAGAAAAAAACATCAAAACATACCTAACAATAAACACCGTCCTCTACGACGAAGACCTACCATATATGCGTCAAGTCGTTGCTCGCGCCAAAATCGAGGGCATATCAGCCGTAATTGTTAGCGACCAAGCCGCCCTAATCGAGGCGCACAAACAAGGTGTCGAAATACACCTCTCTACACAACTAAACATCTCAAACATCGAAGCAGTCGAGTTCTACGCCGCCTATGCCGACGTGGTAGTTCTCGCTCGCGAACTGTCGATGGACAAAGTACGACACATCTACGAACAAATCATCGAACGTGACATTAGAGGTCCTCGTGGCGAACTTATCCGTATCGAGATGTTTGCTCACGGTGCACTCTGTATGGCTGTCAGTGGCAAGTGCTACCTAAGTTTGCACGAAGCGTGGAAATCGGCAAACAAGGGTGCGTGTCGCCAAATATGCCGCCGAAAATATGAGGTTCGTGATATCGAAACTGGCGCAGAACTACAAATCGACAACCAGTATATTATGTCACCAAAAGACCTCTGCACTATCGATTTTTTAGACATAGTTATAGCTTCGGGCGTGAGAGTTCTCAAAATCGAGGGTCGAGCTCGTGGTGCAGAGTATGTAAAAACCGTTGGAGGAGCCTACAATAGAGCTATTGAGGCAGTTTGCAACGGCACCTTCAGCGAGGAACTTGCCGAAAATCTTAAAACAGACCTTCGCAGAGTCTTTAATCGTGACTTCTGGGGTGGATATTACCTAGGACACCAACTCGGAGAGTGGACAAAGGCTTATGGCAGTTCGGCAACCGAGAAAAAAGTCTATGCAGGTAAAGTTACCAACTACTTTGGCTCGATTGGTGTGGCTGAAATCAAACTAGAGTCCCACGCACTGAAATTGGGCGACAAATTGCTCTTTATTGGCGCTACAACTGGAGCTATTGAGATGACTCTCGAAGAGGTTCGAGTTGCGCTCAAACCTGTTGACGAGGCTCCAAAGGGTGAGTTATGTTCTATTGCAACTCCGGAACTTGTACGCCGAGGCGACAAATTATATCTGCTCGTCGAAAACAAGAAGTCTTAATTTAAAACCGTAGCAAAACCTTTCAGACAAGGCTTTGCTACACTCCTTTTTTTTTGTTATATTTGCCGTAAGCTTATAGATTCTCTCTTACAACCACAGCTTATGAAACAATATACTATTACACGCCGACAAAAAAACTCAAAGAGCTGCTTTATCTGCGGACTAAGCAACGAATATGGTCTAAAAGCACGTTTCTACGAAACAACAGACAAAGAGATTATAGCGGTTTTCTCGACCAAGGACGAGCATCAAAGCTACCCCGAGCGTCTGCACGGAGGAGTTATTGCCGCCATTATGGACGAAGCAATTGGCAGAGCCATTTTCTGTTACAGCGAGAGTGGCGATGAAATTTGGGGAGTGACAACGGAGCTTAAAATGGAGTATAAACGTCCTGTTCCGCTTGAGTGCCAACTCTATGTTGTTGGGCGCATCACACGAAATGATAGTCGAGTATTCGAAGCCGAGGGCGAACTCTACCTACCCGACGGACGAGTAGCTGCAAAAGCCTACGGAAAATATCTAAAACAGACAATCGGAACCATTTCAGGCGGTTCTACAGACGACTTTATGGAGTTTGGTTGGGGAGTAGCCCTCGACGAACCTGTGCCTCAAACAATAACTATTTAACCCACCCAAAATAACAATGAAGAACTTCAAAATCATACTAGCCAGCGGCTCGCCTCGTCGCAAGGAGCTACTCGAAGACTTAGGGGCTGATTTTCGTGTAGCTTCGTTGTTTGAAGTTGACGAAACTGTTAATTCGACTATCGACATTGAGCACGTTGCTCCATACCTCTCACGTCGCAAGAGCAGAGCCTACAAAAAACCGATTGCCGATGGCGAAGTGCTGCTAACTGCCGATACGGTGGTTATTCTCGACGAGCAGATTATGGGTAAGCCTAAAGATAGAGATGATGCTTTCGATATGCTTAGCAAGCTCAACGGTCGCACTCACAGAGTGATTACAGGCATCACTCTACGCACCAACTCCGAACAACGAACCGTATCGACCACAACCGAGGTAAAGTTCCGCAAACTCAAAGATGAGCAGTTATGGTGGTACATCGACACCTATAAACCGTTTGACAAGGCAGGAAGCTATGGCGCTCAAGAGTGGATAGGTCTTGCTGCTATTGAGTGGTTCAACGGTCAATACACCAACGTTGTAGGTCTGCCTACAACAACACTAATGGAGGAGCTAGAACGACTTTAATCACAACCTAAGTAAATAACTCAAAATACCCCGATAATTCAATGAAAATAAAACAATTACCCATATTTCTTATTACCCTTTCATCACTCTGCATAAACTCAATCATAAACTCAAACGCACAATCTTCGCTCTACGAAAACAGATTCCCGCTAAGCGATATTAAACTACTCGACTCTCCATTCAAACACGCTATGGAGCTGAACATCAATACACTGTTGAGCTATGACGCTGACAGGTTATTAGCCCCTTACCTCAAAGAAGCAGGTCTAGAGCCTAAAGGTGTTAGTTTTTCGTGTTGGGACGGGCTTGATGGTCACGTTGGCGGACACTATCTTTCGGCTCTCGCTATCCACTATGCAGCTTCGGGCGACAAAGAGTGCAAAAAGCGTATGGAGTACGTTATTGAGGAGCTAAAACGATGTCAAAGCGCATCTGCAAACGGCTACTTAGGTGGAGTTCCAAACAGCAAACCGCTCTGGAACAAGGTTAGTAAAGGAGAGGTGTCTGAGGTGTGGAACTATTGGGTGCCCTGGTACAATATCCACAAAATGTACGCTGGTCTTCGTGACGCTTGGCTCTACGGAGGCAGTGAAGATGCTAAAACAATGTTCTTGAAGTTTTGCGACTGGGGAGTGGAGCTAATATCTAACCTTAGCGACGAACAGATGGAGCAGATGCTTGCAAACGAGTTTGGAGGAATAAATGAAACATTTGCAGACGCCTATGCCATCAGTGGCGACGAAAGATACCTAGAGGCGGCTAAACGCTTCTCGCACAGAATACTATATGACAGCATGTTGGCACATAAGGACAACCTCGACAATATGCACGCCAACACACAAGTACCCAAAGCTGTTGGTTATCAACGTGTAGGCGAGGTATGTTCGAACAGTGATTTCACTTCGGCTGCCGACTTTTTTTGGAATACAGTGGTCGATAATCGTTCACTTGCATTTGGAGGAAACTCTCGACGCGAACATTTCCCCTCTACTGACGATTGCCTAAGCTACATTGATGACCGTGAAGGTCCTGAATCTTGTAACACCTACAATATGTTACGATTGAGTGAGGGTCTGTTCAGGATAAAAGGCGATGCTAAATACGCCGACTACTACGAAAGAGCAATGTACAACCATATACTCTCGACCCAACACCCCACACACGGAGGATATGTCTATTTTACCTCTGCTCGTCCAGCTCATTATCGAGTCTATTCTGCACCTAACAGTGCTATGTGGTGCTGCGTTGGAACGGGAATGGAGAACCACGGTAAGTATAGCGAGTTTATATACACCCACAACGGCGATTCTCTCTTTGTAAACCTATTTATAGCTTCCCAACTCAATTGGAGAGAGAAAAACATCTCCATCGAACAGACAACCAACTACCCTTTCGACACAAAAACAACACTCCGAATAACCACTGACAAGAAAAAAAGAGCTACCATACTATTTCGCCACCCATTCTGGTGTGAAAAACTAGAGATTAAAATCAACGGAAAAGAGTACAAACAGAACTCCGCACCAAGCTCCTATCTATCGGTTGACAGAGAGTGGAAAAATGGAGATATTATAGAGTTGCAACTTCCAATGAGTTTCAGATTGGAGAGTATGCCAAACGTCGAAAACTATGTAGCAATTATGCGAGGTCCTATTCTGATGGCGGCACAAGCTGGAACAGAAGAGTTGGTGGGATTAATTGCAGATAGCAGTCGTATGGCACACATTGCTCACGGTGCACTATTTCCAACTTTCAAAACACCTCAACTGATAGGTAGCAACCAAGATATAGTGGCTACGCTCAATAAATTAAGTCCAATTAACAGCAAACCGCTAAACTTCACTCTACCCAATTCTATGTATAGTTCGCCAAAATATAACGATCTGACACTTGAACCATTCTTTGGAGTTCACGACTGTCGCTACATTATCTACTGGCGAACTCAAGAGTCGAGAAGCGATGCTCAACGACTAGAAGAGCAAGAAAGAGCAATGTTGGAGTTGGACAACAGAACGGTTGATGCAATATCGACTGGCGAACAACAGCCCGAATCCGACCACTTTATGGAGGCAGTAAACTCATCGACAGGTAGTTTCAACGGCGAGGTGTGGCGTGAGGCAAAAGACGGAGGGTATCTTTGCTACACTCTATCAACAAAAGGAAAAGGAAATCTGAACCTTATGTTGCGCTACTGGGGTAACGAAGATAACGGTCACTCGTTCGACATCTATATTGACAATCAGATACTCACTACTGAAGATAATGCAGCGTGGAAATGGAGAAAAGAGGATTTTGTAAATGTTGAGTATAGGATACCAACAGAGCTACTAAAGGATAAATCCTCAATCAAGGTAACTCTCAAGCCAAAACCACAAAATTCGACTGGAGGCATATACTATATTCGTTTGATAAACTAACTCGAAGTTGCATAGTTTTTGTAGTAGATTATAGTCAATTTTAACTCTAAAAAACTAAAAAGACTATGATTCACAGAGAGAAAAGTATCGAACTGCTCAATCGTGCAGTTGCCGAAGAACTAACAGCCGTACATCAATATATGTACTTCCACTTCCACTGCGAGGATATGGGCTACGACCTACTTGCATCACTATTTCACCGTACCGCAATCAAAGAGATGCAGCACGTCGAACAACTTGCCGAAAGGATACTATTTCTCAAAGGAGAGGTTGAGATGAAATGGTCGGCAGGTGTTGAAAAGATTACCGATCCCGACAAGATGCTACTTAAATCGGACGACCTTGAAAATATATCTATCGAACACTATAATAAATGGGCTAAAGAGTGTGCCACAAACGAAGATGCTGTTAGCAAAAAGGTTTTCGAGGATATATTAGCGGACGAAGAGAAGCACCTCGACCAGTTTGAAACCGAAAAAGATAATCTCGAAAAATTCAGCAGCAGCTACCTTGCACTCCAATCAATCGAGCACAGCAAATCAATTATAGCAGGAAAAGAGAGCTAATTTGCGCTAAAAAAGCATCTACTATAAAACAAATAAAGTCATCGAAAACTAAATATCTTCGATGACTTTTTATTGCTAAGTCAAAATATACTTCTTATGAACTACTAGAGCTCTCGCAGCCAACGAGCAAGTGAAGTTGTGAACTCGCCGTAATACTTAAAATCATCACTAAAACCCCAACCGTGATTGCCTGTCGGATAGATATGCATCTCGGCAGGTACACCCCAATCATTGAGTGCCTGATAGTACTCAATGCTATTTTGAGGAACGACCACCGTATCGTCGCTACTAAGTGCAATAAAAGTTGGCGGTGTTTTTGAGTTTACATTTTTGGCATTCGAAAAACGATTAATCAACTCTGCCGACGGCTTACTGCCAATCAAATTCTGACGAGAACCCTGATGAGTTACCCCCTCTTTGACCGAGATTACAGGATAGAATAGTATTGAAAAGTCGGGACGTGACTCTGCATCGGGATAGAGTGTCGAAGCTGTCGAGGCAAGGTGCCCTCCTGCCGAAAAACCAATAATACCAACCTTTTGAGCCGAAAAACCCCACTTCGTAGCACTCTGACGCATTAGCTTAATAGCAGTTGCGGCATCTTCGAGCGGTTTTTGAGTATCGGCAGCATCTTTGTCAGCATTTGGAAGGGTGTATCTCAAAACAGCAGCAGTTATGCCCTGTGAATTGAGCCAGCGAGCCACCTTCTCGCCCTCGTGGTCAACTGCCAAAAAACCATAGCCCCCACCAGGACACACTACAACAGCTTTATCACTCATCTGATTTTCAGGCTTATAGAGAGTGATGGTTGCATTCTTACCATTTTCATTAAAAAGGCGAATAACCTCCTGCGCCTCAATTGCAGTTGCCGAGAAAATCAGCAAAAGACCAAAGATTAACTTTTTCATATCCATATTTTTTGAATTAAACTATATTATCGTTTCTAGCATCACAAAACAACGGAATCGCCAAAACATCTAACAAATATAACGATTTTTACACTATTCCCACAACACAACTGCACAAAAAGAGGTACTTTATCATACATTGTCAATTGACAATGTATGATAAAGTACCTCTAAGAATTAAATTGTATTAACTAAACAAAAACTCTACTTTGAGAGCGAGAAGTGAACCTCTAAACCACCATTTGCACCGTTTTTGCCATAAATTTCACCACCAAGCGTAGCCACAGCGTGAGCTACAATCGAGAGTCCAAGTCCAGAACCGCCAACCTCACGAGTACGTCCAGAATCAACCCTGTAAAAACGTTCGAAAAGACGAGGCAGATGCTTATCCTCAACACCCGGACCACTATCTCTAACTACAAAGTGATATTTGTTATCATCCTCTCGCTCGAGCTTGATAATAATAGCTATCCAATTTCCACCATACTTCAACGAATTCTCAATCAAGTTGCGCCAAATCGAATAAACAAGAGTCTGATTACCCTCTATAATTATATCTTTAGGAAGTTCATTGATAATTTTAACAGAATTGTGTTCGGCAGTAGTAGAGAACTCCTCTACAACCTCAGCAACAACCGCCGAAACATCTACTCGTTCCCGCTTAAACCTATCGGCAGCCTCCTCCATTTTGGTAAGCAACGATACATTCTCGAGCATCGACGAAAGACGAAGTGATGCACTGTGGATACGCTCGGCAAACTGCGAACGAGTCTTCTCGTCAACATCACTACTACAAAGCGTTTCGCTATAACTGCGAATCGAAGCCACTGGGGTTCGAAGTTCGTGAGCTATTGCACTTGTCATCTCCGATTTCATCTTGGTTCGAGCCTCTGACTCACTAACAACTTTACGTTTGAGCGACTCTAAATCGCTTCCAAACCTACGAGCAATAACCCACAAAAAGAAGATAGAAACCACGAACAGCAACACAACGAAAATCACAAAGCCTCGATCGGGAGTAAGCAACGTTTCAGTGTTGGCATCGTAGGGCATTGCAACTCTAACATAACCATCAGCAATGCGTCGAGCAAAATAGAAATACTCCTTGCCCGTTGTTGTAGAGGTACGAATATCATAACCTGTACCAAACGACTTTGATGATTTAATCTCTGGACGGTCAAAATGGTTAACCATCGACACCCCAGCGTCAACACCATTGTCGAAAACTACACGACCATTATTCTCGATAATAGTCACTCGCATACCATCTGGAAGATGATCTCTACTCTCCTCGTTTTGGGCTGCATAAGAGTATGTTAGTAGCGATGACGACAACATTTCAATACGATATTTTCGCTCTCTCCACTGCTCAAAGCCAATAACTGAAGCAGTAAAAACCACAAAAACTAACGAAAAATATAAAAATAATCTTAATTTGTAATTCATCGTTTTATTAAGAATTAATGTTTAATGAGTAGCCATATCCCGAACGAGAGATAATGGAAACGTTTGAATCCTCAATCTTTTTGCGAAGTCTAGTTATGTGAACATCAACAGTGCGAGGTTCAACATAGACATCGCTACCCCACACCTTATCCAAAAGTTCCTCGCGTGAAAACGTTTTTTGTGGTTTAGTGGCCAGTATTGAGAGTAGCCCAAACTCCGTTCTTGTGAGTGTAATCTCCTCTCCTGCAATCTTTACGCTCTTATGATCAATCTCAATTAAAATATCTCCAACAGCTATCTCTTTGCGTACCTCAACACTCGAACGGCTCAACACAGCCTTAACTCTAGCTACAACTTCGGCAACCGAAAATGGCTTTGCTATATAGTCATCACCACCAACCGAAAATCCCTTTAACAAGTCCATCTCTTGGTCTAGTGCGGTAAGGAAAATAATAGGCATTTTTATACCTTGTTCTCTAAGGATTGTAGCTAGTTCAAACCCACTTTTACCACTCATCATCACATCAAGTAGTATTAGTTGAATATCTCTTGACTCGATAATTAGCGGCAGCGCCTCTTCGGCAGAGGCAGCCTCATAGGTTTCAAATCCAGCTCGTGAAAGATTGAAAGCAAGAATTTCGCGTAAGTCACGCTCATCATCAACAATTAGTATTGCCATTTTTTAGAAAAGAATTGAGAATAAGTTTATCAAAAATACACAAATTAATTTAATTAAAAGTTAGAAATACTCTTTATTGCTAACTCCGAACTCCTAATTTCTACTTATTTTTTGTTTGATGCCTAAGCTCTTTAGCATCAACAAAGAATACTATATCTTCGGCAATGTTACTAACTCTATCGCCAACGCGTTCAATACGGCGAATTACGGCGTGAAGACCCAACATCTCAACCGACTTAGCATTATTCTCAACGATATAATCAGCCAAAACCTGAACCGCATCTTTGTTAATCTCGTCAACATTGCTATCTAGAGCAAAAACCGAAGCCGCCAACTTACTATCCTCTTCGATAAGTGCAATACGAGCAGTAGATAGCATCTTTTTAGCTGTATCCATCATCTCGTCGAGTCGCAATTTTTCATAGAGTTTATGATCGATTGGAGCGTTTTGTTTATAGAGAACAAAGAGTGCTATACTTTCGGCAAAGTCGCCGATGCGTTCTAAGTTATTATTGATTTTGAGCAGCGACAACACAAAACGCAAGTCGATAGCCACTGGAGCGAAGAGAGCAATAAAGTTCTCTAGGTGGTGGTCAACAACCAGTTCTTGGGCGTTAACGACACGCTCACGAGCAATAATTTCACGAGCCTTTTGAGTGTCATAATTTTTGAGCGCATCAAAGGCTTTAGTTACTTGGCTCTCGACCAAGTTCCACATTTCGATGTGGTAATTTTTGAGGTTTTTAATCTCTTGTTCTGTATGCTTCATTGAAAATAGGAATTATAATAGTATTTTATTCTCTTAAGGTCTTACAAATCCTGTGGATTTGCGCTTGAGGATTTAGACTTTGTGTCATTGCTATAACACTGCCCACCATCGTGACTTTTTTCAAAAAGTCACCCAAAAACTTTTACCTACAAACCTCTCTGAATATTTTTTCTAGAAGTCGCCAAATTGGGGTTTAGACAACGCCGCAAGAGTTCTTGGAAAGGAACGTACTCAAGATACGTGACTGCACCAAAAAATCGCAACAAGGAAGCATCAACCCCAATTTCACTGCTTTTAGACTAACCAAAGCGACCTGTAATATAGTTTTGGGTTGCCTCCACCTGTGGACTTAGGAACATCTTTTTTGTGTCGTCGTACTCTATCAACTCACCCAAATAGAAGAAAGCCGTCTTGTCCGAAACACGAGCCGCCTGCTGCATATTGTGCGTCACAATAACAATAGTATAATCACTCTTTAACGTAAAAATTAAATCCTCAATCTTTGCAGTTGACAATGGGTCAAGTGCCGATGCAGGCTCGTCCATAAGTATTATCTTGGGTTGAACTGCCAACGCCCGAGCTATACACAAACGCTGCTGCTGACCACCCGAAAGCTCAAATGCCGACTTCTTAAGCTTATCCTTAACCTCATCCCAAAGAGCTGCTCCACGTAGCGACTCCTCGACACGCTGCTCAATAAACGCCTTATCCTTAACGCCATTAACTCGAAGTCCATAAGCAATATTATCGAAAATAGACTTTGCAAAAGGGTTTGGCTTCTGAAAAACCATACCAACCTCGGCACGAAGTGTATCAACATCAATCTTTTTATCATAAATATTGCGACCCTCAACCTCGATTGAACCAGTCAAACGTGTGCCGTCAATAAGATCATTCATACGGTTGATAAGCCTCAAAAATGTTGACTTACCACAACCCGAAGGACCAATAAAGGCAGTTACTGAGTTGCGTTCCATCTCCATCGAGATACCTTTGAGTGCGTGGAAATCACCGTAATAAAAATCCACATCGCTTGCTTTTATTATACTCATTATTTATCTAAGTTTTTTATTGAAATAGCCTCGTAAAACACCAGCTAGCAGATTTACTATCAAAACTATTAGTATCAGCACTAATGCCGTTCCGTAAGCCACCGGACGAGCCGCTTCGATATCAGTACCCGATGTTGCAAGAACGTACAGATGATAAGGAAGCGCCATTACCTGATCGAAAATCGACGTTGGCAGTTTTGGCAAAAAATAGGCAGCACAAGTAAAAAGAATAGGGGCAGTCTCGCCCGAAACACGACCTACGGCCAGAATCAAACCTGTTGTAATGTTTGGCATTGCCATCGGAAGGATAACCTTGCGAATAGTGGTTAGTTTCGAAGCACCAAGAGCGTAGGAACCTTGTCGATAGGTATCAGGAATAGTTTTCAACGCCTCCTCGGTTGTGCGAATCACAATTGGAAGTACCAAAAGCCCAAGAGTCAGCGAACCTGCCAAAATACTATCGCCAAAGCCAAGTGTATTGACAAAGAGTGCCATACCAAACAGACCAAAGACAATCGAAGGAATTGACGAAAGGTTATTGGTCATAACTCGAATAAACTTCACCACCCAGTTATTTGCCGCATACTCGTTGATATAGATTCCAGACATCACCCCAATTGGGAATGCAAAAACCATAGACCCAACAACTAAACACAACGTTCCGACAATAGCAGGAAAGATACCTCCCTTTGTCATACCGTCGGTTGGCGACTCGGTAATAAACTCCCACGAAAGCGCCCCAGCACCCTTGACAACCAAAAAGCCGATAATCCATACCAAGATAGCAACCACTGAAAGTGCCATCAGACGAAAAATCCCAAAGGCTATATTTTGTATTAACGTTTTCCGTTTCATTACATTATCTGTTTAGGGCGTTTCGATGCAATTATCTCAACCGTAATCGAGATTACAAGCGTAATAACAAATAGTATCACACCAAGCATAAATAGAGCCTCATAGTGAACACCCCCTGTAGGAGCCTCGCCAAGTTCGGCAGCAATAGTAGCAGGAATTGTACGCACCGGCTCGAGCAGGGTTGTAGGTATAACCGCCGCATTGCCCGTAACCATCAAAACAGCCATCGTTTCGCCAATAGCACGTCCAATACCAAGCACAACGGCTGCCATAATACCACTAACTGCATAAGGAATAACCACCTTGACAATGGTTTGGAATTTCGATGCACCAAGTGCAAGAGATGCCTCACGAATTGTGCGAGGAACTGAACGAATAGCATCTTCGGCAACGGTAATAATGGTAGGAAGTGCCATAATAGCAAGTATTATAGCCCCAGCAAGTGCCGTTTCGCCAACTGCAAGGTTAAACCAATCTTGAAGCAATGGCACAATAACGACAAGTCCAAAAAAACCATAAACAACTGAGGGAATGCCTGCAAGAAGCTCAATAATAGGTTTGAGCAGCGAACGAACTCGTGATGATGCCAACTCCGAAAGAAAAATAGCTCCAGCAAGTCCAAATGGGAGTGCAAAAAGAATTGCCGCCAACGAAACCCAAAGTGTACCCAAAATCAGAGGTAAAACACCAAAAAGTGGGGCTGGTTGAGCTGTTGGAAACCACTCCTCGCCACCAAAAAAGTCACCAAGCGTAATATCGCCACAATCCATAACTCTCGTTCCATCGGTAGGGTTTGGAAGATACTGGTCGGGTAGAAATGCTATAATAGCAGGATTTTCATTAATAATTTTAGACATCACCTGTGGAATAAATTGGAACTCATCACCCAACTCCTCCTCACTCACGTAAGAGGTAATGTCCGAAAAACGAAAAACAATGATATCCTCATCTTCGCCGCCAACCTCAATCCAAGAGGTAATCTCTTGGTCGAAAATATCTTTGATTTGCATTGGCGTTAGAGTCTGAACTCTGTTCTGCGAGTTTACGACCAACGAATGATTCTCCTCGACTACCGAACTATTAAATAGTCCTGTAGCTTGAGAGAACAAAAAGACAATAATCAATATTATGGTGAGCGACGTGATTGTCCCACTCACCATTAATATCTTCTCGACTACTGTTTCAAAAAATTTTTTCATTAATTTTTTTAATTTCTTAGAGTAGATTGTTAAAAGTCGTCAAATTGCGTCTTAGGCAACAATGTAAGAATTCTTATAAAGGAGCATAAGACGCATTTTCACCGCTTTTAAACTAGAGTACGTCAATATAACCAACCTCACCAACTATCTTCTGACCATCTTTCGACATTACATAATCGATAAATGGCTTAACCTTTGCCTCGTTCTTCTTTGTGTAGTAGAAAAACAGTGGACGAACTACTGGATAAGTGCCATTCTTAGAGTTCGCAAACGATGGCTCAATATAAGTCTTGCCATCATAGCTAACCTTCAACGCTTTAACCGACGGTGTAAGATATGCAAGACCAACATAACCAATCGCACCCGGAGTCTGACCTACCGACTGAATAATTGCACCTGTCGCAGGCATCGAAAGAACTGATGCCATATAGTTCTTGTTCTTTAAAATACTCTCTTTGAAAAACTCGTAAGTACCCGAACTAGTCTCGCGAGAGTAAACCACAATTTTAAGGTCAGCACCACCAACCTCTTTCCAGTTCGTAATCTTGCCAGTGAAAATCTGCTCCAACTGCTCGCGTGTAAGCTGCGAAACCTTGTTGTTAGGATTAACAATTACCGCCAAAGCATCTTTAGCTATAACCTTCTCTATAACTGTGTTGCCAGACTCCTGAAGTTTCATCTTCTCGTCAAGCTTAATCTTACGACTCGCCATTGCTATATCGGTCGAGCCATCCATAAGCGCCGAAATACCAACGCCCGAACCACCGCCCGTAACAGATACATTCGATGATTTATTAACCACACTATAAGATTCAGCCTCTTTTTGTGCCAACGGAAGAACCGTATCAGAACCTTTAAGTTTCTGTGCCGAAGCACCAAATGTCATTACTGCTGCAAGAGCAAGAAGAATTACTTTTTTCATTTTTTTTATGATTTTTTTACTGTTTTTACTATGTTTGTTATAATTATTGTTTTCTAATTGTCGCTTTTTGAAAAAAGCTCCGCAAAAACTTTTGTCGATGCTTCGCATCGAATGACCTTTTCAATTGACAATGAGCAATTGAAAGTGATTAGTAATTCGAGGTTATATTTATAAGAAATAGGTTTTCGAAAATTAAAGAGGTCGGCAACCCGAAGGGTTGCTAATATTGGTATTGAAATTTTACTCGCAAGTAAACTTGCAGATAAAATTTCAATGCCAATATTACTTATCCACGCACAAAAGTGCGTGGGCGACCTCTTTAATTTTCAAAAAAATATTTCAAGGAGCTTTTTTTAGAAACCATCTAAAAAACATTTCCGAAAACAACTCTAACCAATCATCGAAAACGAAGTTTTCGTTAAAGTCTTTTGGTTTTACTTTTCTTCAGAAAAGGTAAAGTAGTGTTTAACAAGGCAGCATCAACCTCAATTTCACAACTTTTTAGAATTTTACTTGGACACGAAGGGTTAACACATTTTGCTTAATGCGGCTATCATAACCTTTCAAATTTGCACTCTTCTCGTTGTTAACAAAGTCGTAGTATGCCATCAATCGAAGAGCTGAAGTTGCACGAAATAGGTAACCAACACCAAATGTCGAGTAGGCAATATCTGCTGCGCCTGTGTTCTCAAGTTTCCCAATTTCATTACCTTTTACTTGTGTATTTGGATCGTAATAGTCATATTTGAACACCACAGAGTGTTTAGTCGGCCCTAAATCTTGAACTAGAATTGCATAACCGCCCATAAAGTTTCTTAGATAGAGTGGCGAATCGGGAGTTGAGGCAAAAAATCCTCCGCTTGGGCTATTATTATTCTTAAATGTACCCGGTTGTTGTCCCCAAAGAAACTCAGCACGAATATTTGTAGTACCTGCAGCCCACTGTTGCAGATATTGAGCCGAAACACCAAAATATTGACGCAAATATTGAGAATATTGATCGTTTGCACTAGCCACGAATCCTTTGCCGTTCTGGCAGTTATAGTGCTCAGTTGCGCCAGTAATAATTCCGCCATTATAATACGAGAATGCCACACCAACTTGAGAAGAGTTCATCTTTTTGAGCCAAGCAAGGCGACCTATAAAGTCTTTGCGACTATCCGACTCCGAAGCTACACCATTACCATTGAAAAGACCTGCATTAAGAGTAAACTCGCCTTTCTTAAAATTAAACATTGCGCCTAAGTCACGCTCGTCGGGGAAGAGTGAAATGAAAACACGACTGCGTTCTGGGCTCTCTCTAAGTGACGAAGAGTATGAGATTTCGTAGCCAAATGGACGGTCAAAAATACCAAGTTGACCTCCCCACATTTTATTATTAGATGTTACAGCTACATAAGCATCTTTGATTTTTACACCCTTTTCAGTAAAGTCTGGTTGAATAACTGCTTGAACGAAGCCTAGAGTATAGGTAAACTTGATACGACCTCGACGAATCATAAAGCGGTTGTCGCTCTGTGACGGGAATGAACCACCATCTGCAAACGCCGCAGCACCTTTACTCTCTGCCCACTGCCATTGACCCTGAACATAACCCGAAATTTTGAGTCTTCCCCATTTTCCAAAATCATTCTCGAGAATATTCAATCTCTGCTCGTTTTTCTGTGGAAGCGGAAGCTCCTCCTCTACAATTTGTGCCGACGCATTTATGTAGGTTAACGCACCAAACAGCACTATCAAACTAATTAATATTTTTTTCATTATTATTGTTTTGAGTATTTTGCCCATTATATTTCTCCTCTTTCGACACTGCAAAAGTATATTGGAGTTATTACAGCGACATTACAAAAAAGTTACAAAAATGTTACAACTTAAAACTAGCTGATTCACAGGCGGTTATGTAGCTAAAACATTTTCTTTAAAAAAAAGATTAAGAACTAATTAAACTTACACCTTTTTTTTGTATCAAAAGAGCATAAAATTCAAAAAACTAGAGAAAACCTATGAATCGCTTATTTACTATTCTACTTTTAGGTACATTATTAAGTATCACATCATTTTCAGCAATAGCTCAACAAGCCACTATAAAGGGGCGAGTTAAATTCTCGGACGATCCAGGCGAAGCTGTTGGTGTTGTTGTTACGCTCAACGCCTGGGATACAGCTAAGTTACAACGTAAAGGTAGAGTTATAGCAACAGATGCCAAAGGTGGTTTCTCATTTACTACCAACGAAAAAAAGATTGACTTAACATTCGACTATTTAGGCTATGAACGTCTTAAACTTGATGTACCTCTTACTGGTGAACGCACTATCGACCTGGGTATAGTGACCCTTAACACTTCAGCTTTCGATGTTGAGGTGGTTCAGGTTGTTGGTCAAGCATCGATGGGCAAGGTAGAGGGCGACACTGTGCAGTATAACGCTGCTGCATTTAAAACAAACCCTGATGCTACGGCAGAAGATTTGTTAAAAAAGATGCCGGGTGTGACAACGGACGAGAATGGCAATGTTCAATCTCAGGGTCAGTCTATAGGCAAGGTATATGTAAATGGTAAAGAGTATTTTCAAGACGACCCAACGCTAGCACTTAAATCGCTTCCAGTCGATGCAGTTGAGAGTATGCAGTTATATGACGACCAGAGCGATGATGCTAAGTTTTCGGGGTTCGACGACGGTCAACGTGTTCGAGCAATCAATATTGTAACCAAAAAGGGAGTAATGAACTCAACCTTCGGTAAGGCTTATGTTGGTTATGGTCTTGGCAATAAATATTCAGCCGGTATTGGCGTTAACACATTCTCAGACAAACACCGCTTTGTACTCACAGCACAAGCTAACAACATTAACAATCAAGGCTTTACACTTAACGACATATCTCAAAGTGGAGGTGGACGTGGAGGTCGTGGACAGTGGCGCAGTGGAGGTAATGACCTTAACGGATTTACAACACCGACTCGTGGCGGTATTATGGAGACCTATATGATTGGTGGTAACTATAATGGCGAGTTCAAAAACCTAAAAGTTAACGCTTCATACTTCTACAATGGCAACAACGCTGACGTTTGGCGAGTAACAGACCAAAACTATCTGACTACTCCTCGTCAATACTCTTCAATAGACTCGTCACTTGGCTATGGCAATAATCACCGATTTAATGCTAGAATTGAGTGGAACCCTACCGAGAATGATAGGATTAACTTCAACCCTTCGCTTAGCTACTCTAATAACCTAGGCTCAAGTTCATCTTTATCTGAAACTATGCTCAACGATTTGTTATCGAATGCTAGTGACTCACGCTATAACACAAAACTTGACAGATTAAATGGTTCGGCAGACCTGTGGTGGATGCACCGTTTCGCAAAACCAGGTCGCACACTATCATTAGGCGGTATTGTGAATGGTCGTCGTGATTTTGGTAACCGCAGCCAATTATCGAACTACGGCTCTACATACGATAACAACGGAACGAGTATGATGACCTACGACCAAATTAATCTAATTGCAGGTGTAGCCTCATCAGGATATACATTTACTGGTAGCGCAACTTATGCCGAGCCTGTTTCGAAACGCTCGCGATTAATGGCAAACTACTCTATTACATACGATAAAACTTTGACAAACAAAGAGGGATTCAATTGGGACGAACTAGAACAAAGATACGCACTAGAGGATACATCAACAACCAACTACATCAACCGAAACTATCTTACCAACCTCGCTGGTATTGGTTACAATTATGTGCTTGATAAAACTCTTAATTTAACGGTTAACGTCAATTATCAAAACTCAACTCTCGACAATAATCAGAATACATTACGAGACAACAGAATACCATTTAATGAGTCTTATAACTTTGATGCTGTTCTTCCATCACTTTCGCTATCATTCACACCAGCCAGAGGTCAGAACTTAAAGCTTGACTATAATGCAAACTCTATTTTTCCTTCAGTTACACAACTCCAAACTATACTCGACAACACTAATCCACTCCAAGTTAGCATAGGCAATAGATTCTTGGAACAAAGTTATTCGCACCAGATGTCGCTGCGTTACAATTTTGCCAATCCTGAGAAAAATATAAACTTCAACCTATTTGCTAATGGTACAATTACATCGAACTATATAGCAACAGAACGCATATTACTTACCGAAGACACGCCAATCGAACAACTTACCGATGGCGCATACACTGGTATGACACTTGTAAAAGGCTCTCAATTCTCACGTCCAGTTAACCTTCAAGGCTATGTAAACGCTGGTCTATTCTCGAACTTCGGCTTTGGTATCAAACCACTAAAAAGTAATGTCAACGTATCGCTATTCTACCGTTACGGTCGTACACCTTCGAAACTCGACGGCATTGAGTATTTATCGAACTCAAATAGAATAGGCGGTGGACTCTCAGTAACATCAAATATCTCAGAGAGTGTTGACTTTACTGTTGCATACCGTCCAGGATTGAATATCACGCAAGGTGGCACTGGTCAGATTGACCGCTACTTCTCGCACGACCTTTCTGCGTTTGTCAACATAATTTTTGCTAGAACATTCTTTATCAACGCCGATTTATCGTGGAGAAACTCGTTCGGAACTCAGGATGCATACGACAACCACTACGCAATGCTTAATGGCGCAATTGGTTTTAAATTCTTAAAACAACGTCAGGCTGAATTCAGACTATCAGTTTACGATGCTCTTGGTCAAAACCGTTCGATATGGCAAACATCGGCTGATACATACACTCAAATTACTCAATCACAAGTCTTAACTCAATACTTTATGTTGGCATTCACTTGGAAGTTCGATACCCGTAAGAGTGGCAAAAGAATTTACGAACAAAACGACAGTGGCCGCCCAAGAGGTATGATGGGACCACACTAAATTTAATTGTGAATTATAAATTTATTTATGTACATTTGTATTTAGCATAATTCAATATAGGAGTGAGTGTAGTTTGTTAGTTGTTTTCTTATCTCACTCTTCGGGGCGTTCTTTTAAAGGTTAGTGAGCGCCCCTTTTTTATGCCATTATTTCGTTGAAAATTACAACAACACTCTAAAACACCTCAGAAAAGAGCTCGATTGAACGCACCTTATGAATTGCGTCGGTGTGGTAACCAAAGTAATCGACCATAGAGTTTAGAAAACTACGACGAATATCACGATTGAGCTGCAACTCACACAACGCAGTGGGAGCAACTGAATAGATATCGAAAAGCAAGCGAGCCTGTTCTGGCTCAAAATATAGATTATGGAGAGGCTTGAGCAACGTAAACTCCCCCTCCTTTATATCGAAAAAGTGACCCACAGAGTAGTTATTAGTCGGAGCATAACCTAAGTGAGAACTAAGATGCACCAAGAAATGAAGATGGAAATTGGCAATTGCCGTACTTTGGCTCTTTGAATCAACGTCATCTAATCGCAAAATTGCACTCTCCACAAATTGATATAACTCCACGTCTGAATCCTTGACAATCCGATACAACAACTCGCAAATCATCATCACCACCATAGCCTTGACAGGCTCTACGGCAATGGTCCTCAACGGCGGAGATAACCTAACCTCTCGCATCTTGTGAAGACCTTCGCCCACAGCAGACTCACCCTCAAACTCCAACAACCATAGCGGCTGTAAGAGTGACCGATGTACCGAACTCGGCGAATTTCCAACAGTAACAATATAACTGCGATTGCCTAGAGTTGGCGTCAATAGGTGCACCACCATCTTGCGCTCCCCATATTTAATGGTGTGAAGCACAATCCCCCTAGACTTGTATGTTCTACTACTCTTAATAACAGTAAAAAATTATTCAGATTAACGATTTATTCTAACATCACTTCCCATCGAATGACCTTTTCAATTGACAATTAACAATTGAAAATGGACAATGGATTTGTAAAAGTTTTTGTGGTTCTATCTTTTGTTCACAAAAGGTAGAGTGGAGCAACGAAAATTAACAGAGTATTCGCCACGAAGTGGGATACATATTATTCACTCTGTTCGTGATTCGTTTGGCAAAGCCTAACGGTAATCCTTGGAATGTCACCAGTTGTAATCCTTCGCAAAATTCGGTAGCTTGGAGGTTGTTTTTTCTAAGAAATTCGAGTGCCACCTCTTTCGAAACTTCTGTTTTGAGGAAGGTATCGGTTTTATGGGCATAGAGGGCATAGTTATGGGACGGTTTTAGTTCTCCACGTATTAGTTCGCCAAACTCTATTCCTGCCATAAGGATATAGACTCTACGGTTTTGCAACTGTTCGACAATTCGTGTCATCAGTTCTGAATATCCAAACAGACGACCTGAAAGTTCGACTTCGAAGAGCGATTGGGTTGAATATTTCGATATTTTGGGTTGTTTTTTACTGTTTTTTGGACTTTTAGGAGCTCTATTTTGTCTATTTTCGCCTATAAACTTTAGCACAGCCACAAAGAAACCTTCGCCTCGCACCTCGTTGGGATAGAAGTGCGAACCATACTCGCCACACTTTCCAAAGCCACCTATTTTAGAGTTATCGACCTCAAACTCGCCACTATCCACCAACCACTTCACATTATCTTCGTCCTCTTTGTGATTAAACGTACAGGTACTATAAACCAGATAACCGCCACTTCGCAACATCTGTTTTGCGTCGCTTAGAATCCTCCTGCCACGAGCGGCACACAACTCAACATTCTCTTGACTCCACTCCCCACGAGCAGTCATATCCTTACGAAACATTCCCTCGCCCGAACAAGGTACATCGGCAACCAACAAATCAACCTCGCCACTCAGAGCATCAGCAAGTGAGGCGGCCTCAACAGAGGTCACAACCGTATTGCCCTCGCCCCAGCGCACAACGTTTTGTGCCAGAATCCCGGCTCTACTCTTTATAACCTCATTTGCCACCACAACACCTCGCCCATCGGAGCAACCACCAACCACACTTGAGAGGTGGGTCGTTTTGCCACCCGGCGCAGCGCACAAATCAACCACTAGAGGTGACTCGCAACAAAGTTCGTTCAGTATTTGTTGTGCAATATGCCCCACCACCATCGAACTCGCCTCCTGGACATAGTATCCACCAGCAGCGTGAACTGGGTCAAGCGTAAACGAAGGACGTTCGGCAAGATACCTCCCATCGGCACACCACTCCACTATGTCTTGATACTGGCACTCAAACTTCTTTGCAGGGTTTAGTCTTAGCGAAACAACTGGTTCGCTATCAAGGGCGGCTACCAACTCTTCGGAGTGAGCCAATATAAAATCGAGAGGAAGGTTCACCTTTTTAATTAGGAGTTAGAAGTATTCAGAACTAATCGTCTTACTGTTTTTTAATAATTGAACAGATTTTGTCCAACACACGCTCTCTGGCCTCGCTATCGAGTATAAAATCATCACTATCGAGATCAATAGTCAAAATTTTAGACGCACCATAACTAAACGTCCAGTTCTCATATAGCTCGCCAAGCGACTGGAGATAACTCTTATCTATCGAGGTTTCATATCCCCTACCTCGACGCTTAATATTGCGAAGAAGTTTATCGGGTGTCGCTCTTATATAGACCAGCAAATCTGGCGCTTTGATAGTATCTATAACCTGACCATAAAGCTCAAAATAGCTATGAAAACTACGTTCGGGAAGCAGTCCATTCTTAAAAAGATTTCGAGCAAAAATTTCAGCATCTTCATAAATTGTTCTATCAATCACACAATTTCGTCCACCAGCAGCAATGCCTCTCATACTTCTCCAACGCATACCTAGAAAATATATTTGGAGCTGAAAACTCCACCTCCTCATATCGTCGTAAAAGTCGTCAATGTAGGGATTTTCGCCATCGTTCTGCGAAACCGAAACATTATCCCAACCAAGTCGCCCACTGAGTAACTCAGCCAATAGGCCCTTACCCGACCAAATATTTCCTGCAATAGCTATACACATCCCCCCAATTGCCCATCAAGACTTATCC
>CAMTOL010000002.1 GCA_947074135.1 uncultured Rikenellaceae bacterium | reverse complement strand
CCAAATCGGCAATAAATAAAACCCCATAAACCGTGTCAAAAACCTGCCCAACTTCAGACAACACCTCACGCCCACAGTTCGACAAACACTGACGCGCAATATCAACAAGGTCATACTCAAAATTTCGACACCCCTTATACCTATCACTGACTTCTACCATCAACTCCAACGCTCGGAACAACTCCTTATAGTCATAATAGAGCGCACTCTTACCCCACGACGACGCCGAAGCCACCTCCAACGCTGGACGAGCGCAAAACACCGACTCCGAAACCCCATCTTGAATATTATCGAACGGTACATTATAAACCGTCTTACCTAGTATCTGCCACACCTCTTTGGTTTGCGGCAACGCTCTACCATAACGAACCTTCACCCAATCCTCTAACCAACTCTCAACCTTCGGTTTCTCGCTTCGCCAAGGTAGTTCGAACAACAGTTCATACATAACCTCGTTATTCTCAATCCCCTCCATCGTTGCTCCAATTCCAACCATAGTTGGTGCAAAGTCACTATTTTTAGCCTTATAGTACCCTTCAACCAGTCGCTCCATTTTACCATACAGTCCCGTATTACCCCCAAAGTTCAATAGTAGCGAATATACCCAATCGTGTTGCAGAAAGCCATCTTTGCGATACCACGCACTCTGAATGTCACCCCACTGCGGACGCACCTCGCTCCAGAGATCAACCACCACAACTCCACCTCTAGGTAGTGGGTCGATAAGTTGCTTCAGCGGGTTATTCTGCCACGCTTGAATTACCCATTTCGACTCACGACTAGCTCGCTGCATTGCCTCATATATCTGCACTCCAGTTTTTTCAATATCGACTCCCTCTGTGCTTCCTCCTTCGTGGAAAGGGTCGGCGGAGTAGTATTTAGCCTTGCCGTAGAACTTTGTAAGCTCGTCGTAGTATATATCTGCAACTTCGGCAAATTGCTCTGAGGTTGGCTCTAATAGTGCAGGACGTTGATATGAGCACCACAATCCTTGCTCTTTTTTGTTTAATTTCGTTCCAAATGTTGTTTTATCGTTTGGTTCAAAGCTAGGTAGCATACCGCTATAACCGACCAGTACTGGCTCTATTCCCCAACTACGATACTCGTTCATTATGAACTTAGCTAGTTGTTCTTGGTTGGCGTAGTAGCTCTCTGGGTTTGGTCCACCCCACGCCTCGAGGTTACCCATCAGCCACCACGCTTGGTGTGCTGGTCCTGCCACAAAGTCACTCACTTGCTCTGGGCTATACCCTAGCCGAAGCATCACGTTTCGCCAAACAGTTGGCATTCCGACAGTCATTAGCGGCGTATTGATACCGTGTAGCGCCATAAAGTCAATCTCTTGTTGCCAACGCTCTTCGTCCCAAAACGCCATTGAGTAGCTCGACGTGCAGTAGTTGAGGTAGTATCTAACTAACTCATCTGTATTACGTTCTTCTCTTTTTTGTGGTTTAGGAAGGTTTAGGAGTCGTTGTTTTGGGTTGCTCCAGGTTATGTTTACACCGGCATAATACTTTAGGTACCAGTTTAGTCCGGCAGCTACGCTAATCCAGTTATTGCCTTCGATAGAGATTTTGCCTTGTTTTGAATCTATGGCAAAGTAGTCATTTTCAGAGGTTTGGTCTTGGAGAGAGAAGGAGAATTTTTTGACTACAGAGTAGTCTATACGAGTCAAGAGTTCTTCGACGGGGTTGTTAGCCGTCGCTGTTGTTAGTGAAAACATCACCACACACACCATTATCCACAATTTATGCATTTTCACTAAAAATTTAAAATAAATCAAACTAAAAATCAAACAAACAATTAAGAAAGAGGAAAAACTCAAAAAAACGTCAAACAAGTCATCGGAAACGAAGTTTCCGTAAAGTTTTTTGGTTCTTTTGTTCACAAAAGAACGATGGTAAGCGGTCTGCGAAATAGCATTAATAAATTTGGGGGTTGGTGGAGAATCCACCAAAAGGAAATCCCACGGATTTCCGCCACCAACCCCCAAACTTTGTCAGTCTTACTTTCAACCACTATGCCTCTAAGGTCTTACAAATCCTACGGATTTGCGCTTGGGAGTGTTTTTTTGGGGGTGGGTCGGAAATTCCTACGTAATTTCTCTTTTGGGTCTTTCGACCCACCCTCTGATTTTATGTCATTACTCTAAGGCAACCTTGCTACTTTCCCTTTTTGTAAAAAGGGAAAACCAAAAACTTTTACCTATTAACCGCTCTAACCACTCCTAAGAGGGTTGCTGCATCTGCGCCATTCCCGTATTGAAGCCAGTCGCTATCTGCTCCGCAATCTTATCAACACCATCCTGCAACTTAGATCCAATCATCATCTTCATCATCATATTGAGCTCTATCTCAACCACAACTCTAAGTCTAGTTTCCATAGCTCCAACCTCCTTCATCTGCAACCAAAACGCAAAAGCCATAGGCGAATCCTCGCTCACAACCTTTACAACATAATTGCCACCCTCCGCCTTCGAAGACTCTCTATCCATTCTAAGCCTAACCGCCATACCTTGAACCTTAAAAGAACAAGTATCGTCGTCAGCCTCCCAACCCTCAACCTTGTCTGCCAACATAGGGGTCAAATTACTAAATTTACTAAGTGCAGCATACATCGCCGCCGCAGGAGCATAAGCCGTCTGCTGTTTACTCTCGTATTTCGCCATCTCTTTTTTAATTGTCAATTACAATTATTTGCCCCAAGTCGAAGGCGACAAACGCCACTCTTTTAACGTATCAACCTGCTCTTTTGTTACATATCCGCTCTCAACAGCCGCCTCAATCATCACATTGTAGTTCGACAAAGTTGTCAGCTCAACTCCAGCCTTCTCGAAATTCTCAGTTGCTGTGGGGAAACCATAAGTAAAAATGGCAACCATTCCCAAAACCTCGCAACCCGCCTCACGCAAAGCCTCAACAGCCGCCAACGAACTACCACCTGTCGAAATCAAATCCTCAACCACTACAACTTTTTGTCCTTTTTCGTAGTAGCCCTCAACCTGATTGGTCAACCCGTGATCCTTAGCCGATGAACGAACATAAATAAACGGTTTTTCGAGTATTTCAGTCGCTCCTGCTCCCCACGCAATTGCACCAGTCGCAACACCAGCCACAACATCAGCTTCGGGGTATTTCTCAGCTATTACTTTGGCAAAAGCCTCATACACCTTTTTACGTTCTGTTGGGAACGATAAAACTTTACGGTTGTCGCAGTAAATAGGCGACTTCCAACCACTTGCCCAAGTGAAAGGATTTGCAGGGCTCAATTTAATTGCGTTAATTTGCAGCAGTGAATTGGCAATATTTTTTTCCATTTTACTCTATTTTATATGCTTAATGATAAGCGTTAACATTTTTTTAAACTTTTAAAGAGCAAAGGTAGTAAAAAATATGGGAAGCAACAAAACAATAATTACGGCAGCAGGTGGTCTGGTGATGAATGAAGATGAGCGATTTTTGATGATTTACAGGCGTGGTTTTTGGGATCTACCAAAAGGCAAACAGGACGAAGGCGAAGATACAGAACATTGCGCTGTGAGGGAGGTAATGGAGGAGTGCGGACTAGTTGATGTTTGGATTGGTCGCTATTTGTGCCAAACTACTCACGACTACGAACTTAATGGTTGTGCGATAGAGAAACAGACTCATTGGTACTTGATGTTGGCTCCCGGCGAACAAGAACTTATACCGCAAACCGAAGAGGATATCGAAGGCATTGGTTGGTTCACACTCGAGGAGTGTCAAAAACTGCTGGAGTTCAGCTACCCAACAATAAAAGATGTATTCGCTGCGTTTTTAGCGGGTGGTCAGAAAGCTAAAGAGAACTGCTAAAAAAACAGTAGCAAAACATCATCGAATTTTGGTTTTAGGACTTGAAAAACACCTACCTTTAAGTCTTACAAATCTTTCGGATTTGCGCTTGGAGATTTTTAGTTTGCACTAACTTTGGGGTGGGTCGGAAATTCCTTTGGAATTTCTTCTCTGGATCTTTCGACCCACCCCTGGATTTTACGTCATTGCTCTAATCAGCCGTGCGTCGTCGCTTTTTGAAAAAAGCGACACCAAAAACTTTTGCCGAAAACTTCGTTTTCGATCATTTGTTTGGTTTTTATTTCAACTGTTAATTTGAATTAGTACGTGAAAAACAGCATAAAGGTAGAGGGTGCTAGAGTTAACAACCTCAAAAACATAGATGTCGAGATTCCTCGTGATAGCCTAACAGTTATTACAGGTCTGTCAGGTTCGGGCAAAAGCTCACTCGCCTTCGACACAATCTACGCCGAAGGACAAAGGCGATATCTCGAAACACTCAGCTCCTACTCTCGCCAATTTATGGGCGTATTGGAGCGTCCAGATGTCGATAAAATTACTGGGCTTTCGCCAGTTATCGCCATCGAACAAAAAACCACTTCGAGAAACCCTCGCTCTACAGTCGGCACCATTACAGAGGTTTACGACTACCTACGACTACTATTTGCCAAAGCCTCGACAGCCTACTCTACTGCCACTGGCGAGAAGATGGTGCATTACACTGACGAGCAGATTTTGGCTTCAATCATAAAGGATTACGACGAAAAAAAGATAGCCATTCTTGCGCCTATAGTTAAAGGTCGTAAAGGGCACTATCGCGAAACTTTCGAACAACTGCGCACTCGTGGTTTTCTCTATGCTCGAATCGACGGCAAGATAACCGAAATGACCGCAGGACTGCAACTAGACCGCTATACACGACACAATATTGAGCTGGTAATTGACCGCATTAAGGTTGATGGACGAGCTATGGAACGAATTGAGAAGAGTGTAAAAGATGCTTTCTCGTATGGCAAAGGGACTATTGCGGTATCCGAAATTGACGACAACGAGAATATTCGCTATTTCTCTCGTTCACTGATGTGTCCGACAACTGGACTTGCCTACGCTGAGCCTCAACCTGCAACTTTCTCATTTAACTCTCCTTTTGGAGCTTGTGCAGCCTGCTCGGGACTAGGGGTTGAAACCGTTTTTGATATCAGCAAGATTATACCCAACCCTAAACTTTCGATTGAAAAAGGGGCTATCGAACCGCTTAAATCGAAAGGCAAAACGACACTAGTTTACGCCAAAATGGAGGCACTTGCCGAACGACACTCGATGAAGATGACAACTCCGATTGAGGAGTGGAACGAAGATGCTCTTTCGGCACTGCTCAATGGCGAAAGCGAGCCACTTAGAGTCACTTCACAGAACGGAACTAGCTATATGACCACTTGGGAGGGTGTAATTGCATACCTCGAGAACGCTGCCGAGGAGGAGGGAAACAACAAAAAAGGACAGAAGTGGAGAGAGCAGTTTGTCGAGAAACGAGCTTGCAGCTGCTGTGGAGGCACTCGACTTAGAGCAGAGAGTTTAGCTTTTCGTATTGATGATAAAAACATTGCAGAACTCTCAGCACTTAGCATTGAGAAGTTGTTGAAGTGGTCGCTATGCATTGAGAAAAGATTAAGCAAAAAGGAACAACGCATTGCACACGAGATACTTGGAGAGATTTCGGCACGACTTGGCTTTTTGGTCGATGTGGGGCTTAGTTATTTGTCGCTTAGTCGCTCGTCACGCACTCTTTCGGGAGGCGAAAGTCAACGTATTAGACTTGCCACTCAGGTTGGGAGCAAACTGGTTAATGTGCTCTATATAATGGACGAGCCAAGTATTGGACTACACCCTCGCGATAATGTAAAATTGATTGATTCGCTCAAATCTTTACGTGACGTTGGCAATTCAGTTATTGTTGTCGAACACGACGAGTTGATGATGCGCGAGGCGGACTACATTGTCGATATTGGACCTTTGGCTGGTCGTCGAGGAGGCGAGGTTGTTTCGGCTGGAGATTTCAAGACGCTGCTTAAATCGGGGTCTATGACTGCACAATACCTCAATGGCGTTCGCAAAATCGAACCACCGGCAAAGCCTCGCAAACCTAGTGCAAAGAGGCTAATTTTAAAGGGTTGCACTGGCAATAACCTGCAAAATGTAACGTTAAAACTGCCTCTTGGAGTGTTTGTGACCATTGCAGGGGTTAGCGGTTCGGGCAAAAGCTCGCTCATCAACCATACTCTTCGCCCAATTCTTAGTCGTGAGTTTTTCAATAGTTACGATATGCCGCTGCCTTACGAAAAAATCGAGGGCATCGAGCATTTAGATAAGGTTATTGTGGTTGACCAGTCACCAATTGGTCGTTCTCCACGCTCAAATCCAGCAACTTACAGCGCAGTCTTCACCGACATTCGCAACCTCTTTGAACAGACCACCGATGCACAGATTCGAGGCTTCAAGGCTGGTCGCTTTAGCTTTAATGTTAAGGGTGGCAGGTGTGAACAGTGCAAGGGTGCAGGGGTCGAAACTATTGAGATGAATTTCTTGCCAGATGTTTATGTAAAATGCAAGGTTTGCGACGGCAATCGTTATAACCCTGACACACTAGCTGTAAGATTCAAGGGCAAGAACATAAACGAGGTACTCAATATGACAATCAACCAGAGCGTTGAGTTTTTCGAGGCGCACCCTGCAATTTTTGCAAAACTAAAGGCAATGCAGGACGTAGGACTTGGTTATTTGAAGTTGGGACAGCCCTGTACAACGCTTTCGGGTGGCGAGAGTCAACGATTGAAGTTGGCTTCCGAACTTTCGAAGCGAGATACCGGAAGAACGCTCTACATCTTGGACGAACCGACAACGGGACTACATTTCGAGGACGTGAGGGTATTAATTGATGTGATTCAGAAGATTGTTGACAGAGGCAATAGCGTGGTTGTGATTGAACATAACACCGATGTTATTCGCTGTTCGGATTGGGTTATCGATATGGGTCCAGAAGGAGGCGATAGAGGTGGCTATATTGTAGCCGAGGGTACTCCCAAACAGCTCCACACCGATACTAAAAGCGCAACTGGTAAATATATCAATAACTAATGGTAAACAATAAATGGACAATGATAAAATTACCATTGTCCATTAATCATTCTCAACTGAAAACTACTTAGGTTCTAGCACAATGAATGGAACTAGCATCTCCTCCATCGACACGCCACCGTGCTGAAAAGTGCTCTTGTAGTAGCGAACATAGTGATTATAGTTGTTCGGATATACCAGAAAATCAGAACTTGACGCAAATATGAACTCAGAAGTCAAGTTACTCGAGGGCAACCCGACAGTTGCTGGATTCTTAATCGAAAATATATTCTTATCGTTATAACTCAAATTGCGACCACTCTTGTAACGCAAATTAGTCGAGGTTTCTCTATCTCCAACCACCTTAACAGCATTATCAACCTTGCGAGTTCCGTGATCTGAAGTAACAATGAGGCGAATACCTCGCTGAGCAACCATACGGATTATCTCCAACAACTCCGAATGTTCGAACCACGAACGAGTCAACGAACGAAAAGCGGCCTCATCGTCAGCAATCTCGCGAATAATATCAGTTTCGGTTCGAGCGTGCGAAAGGATATCCAAGAAGTTGTAGATAATAACCGAGAAGTCTGCATTAAAGACCTTCTCAAGATTTTCTAACAGGCGTTTGCCAGCCTCTGGACGAACCAATTTCTCAAAAAACAGTTTCTCGCTTTTGCCATTTTTAGCCATCAATTTACGCAAGAACTCCTCCTCGTGCTGATTCTTTCCTCCTCCTTCATTGTCATTAAGCCACTCTTGAGGGTATAATTTCGAAATTGAAAGCGGAGTAAGTCCTGCAAAAATAGCATTACGAGCATACTGTGTAGCCGTTGGAAGAATTGCGCAATAAAACTCCTCTTCTTCAATGTTGTAGTGAGGCGAAATCATATCTCTAACCATCAACCACTGGTCGTAACGAAAGTTATCAATAAGCAAAAAGAGAGTCTTTTTATCGTCCCCTAAATATGGAAAAACCTTGCTTCGCATCAAATTGTGCGAAAACATCGGTTTATCACTATTGTTCTCGTTGAACCAATCAACATAATGTCGTCTAATAAACTTCGCAAACTCGCCGTCAGCCTCAGTTTTTTGATACTGCAATATCTCAACCACCCCTCTATCGGTACTCTGTGAGAGCTCCATATCCCAACTAACCAGCTTTTTATAAATGGCTACCCACTCGGCAAAGGTATTCGCTGTCGATATAGCAGCTGAAATCTTACCAAAAGCGGCTCTGTAATCTTGAGTCGATTGTTCGGCAACTAATTGTTCGCGATGCACATTCTTCTTAATAGACAACAAAACCTGCATTGGATTTACAGGCTTGATAATATAGTCTGCAATTTTGCTCCCCACCGCTCGATTCATTATATCCTCCTCCTCGCTCTTTGTAACCATAATGATAGGGACAAGCGGTGCAACCTCTTTGATTTGAGGCAGAGTTTCAAGTCCCGTCAGACCAGGCATCATCTCGTCGAGAATAACCAAATCCAGGTTCTCCTCTTTTGCTATATCAATAGCATCGTGACCGTTGTTTGCGGTCAGCACGTCGTATCCCTTGCCTTTAAGAAACAAGATGTGAGGTTTGAGTAGTTCAATCTCATCATCGACCCATAATATCTTTATCATCTGCACTTTTTATTTTTATTTAGCTAACGTCCTAATTAGTCGTTTTATTTTTCTATGTCAATAATTGTTACTAATTGCGATTTTTCTCAATGCATAATTCACGAACTGCATTTTTTTATTTATTCTACTCTCCTTTCGCTTATCATTAAAGCAAACAGAAACTTATGAATTATGAATTATAAATTCGAGTCTGTCGAGTGCCTCCTCTTGCGGCACATTACGCTCTACCACCTCTCCATTTTTATATAACGTCACAACTCCCACACCAGAGCCTACATAGCCATAATCGGCATCTGCCATTTCGCCTGGACCGTTGACAATACACCCCATTACAGCAATTTTAAGCCCTGCTCTATCTTTAAATCTCTCTTTAACAGCCCTAGTTGTACCTTGCAAGTCATACATTGTTCGACCACAGCCAGGACACGAAATGACTTCTGTTTTCGAGATTCTAGCTCTCGATGCTTGGAGTATCTCGAAAGCAGCTGGTATCTCGTTTTCGGGCTCTTCGGTAAGCGAAACGCGAATAGTATCGCCAATACCGTCAATGAGCAGAGCACCAATTCCGACAGCCGATTTTATACGCCCCTCGATTCCCTCTCCAGCCTCGGTAACGCCCAAGTGTAGCGGCGTAGCGAATCCCTCGTCGTCCATAGCCCTAACCCCAGCTCGATAAGCCTCAATCATAGTTCGAGTGTTGCTCGATTTGAACGAAACAACCACTTGGTCGAACTCCTCTTCTCGTGCAACCCGCAAGAACTCCATCGCACTCTCGACCATACCTCGTGGAGTATCGCCATAAAGTTCAACAATTTGAGATGAGAGTGAGCCGTGATTAACTCCAATACGAATTGCCACGCCTCGCTCCTTACAAATTGCGATAAGCTCTCTAAAACGCTCTTTGTCGCCCCAGTTACCAGGATTGATGCGCACCTTGTCGACATAGAGTGCAGCGACAAGTGCCACTTCGGCGTTGAAATGCACATCGGCAACAATTGGAGTGTCGCAGCCAAGAGCTAGAAGTTGCTCTTTTATGGCTTTTAGGTTTTCTGCATCACGTCGAGCAGGAGTGGTAAGCCTTACTATTTCGCCACCAGCTCGCGCTATACGAATAATTTGGTCAACCACCTCGTCGGTTTGCGAGGTTGCAATGGTTGTCATACTCTGGACAGAGATGGGCGCACCTCCACCTATGGTTATATTTCCGACTCTGACTGGCATTGTTTTGCGCCTAAGATTGACCTGATTCATTCTGTATCTCTATTTTATGTTGTTGTTTCTAACTGCTTCACCGCTAATTAGGTGTTTGTATTTTAGTGATGGCGACTTTAAGAACTCTCCAATACCATACTCAGCCCAACGACTATCGACCAACTCAATAGTAACATCGTCCATAGTCACAATATTTGGGAAATCACGCTTCTCGAGCTCTTTGCTTCTCGCATCAATCTTTACAATACTCTGTTCAACCACAATATCTCGACTAGGGTCGCTATTGGCAAGTAGTATCCACAATTTATCATCATCACTCAACTGCTCAACTCCACTATCAAAAACTGGTACAACTCTCATCTTTACACGCCTTTCGCTTGTGGCATCAATGCAGATTTTCCCACCTCTGCCTATATCCTCTCCAGCGTGGTCTAGCACATCGGCAATCCCTTTGCCAAGTGTAACATCTACCTCCAACTCACTCTGTCCCAACAGGAACGCTTTTATTTGTTCTTCTGCAACATCGCCTCGTTCGGCATCTGTCACTGCAATATATTTACAAAAACTCATCTGTCCAGCACCCCAGAGTGCCGAAGCAACTTTTAGTCCCTGTTCTGTATAGCTCTTTTTGATAGCCACAATAGCCAAATTGTGTGCCACCCCCTGCCACGGCATAGTGAGCGAAACCACCTCTGGTGCAATAACAGCTTTAATAGGCTCTCCGAAAATCAGCTCACTCGCCTCGGCAATATAGCGATCCTCCATAGGCGGCACTCCAACAAGTGTTGCTGGAAAAACTGCATCTCGACGATGAGTAATAGCCGTTATATGGAACTTAGGGTAAAGATCAGGCAATGAATAGAATCCAGTATGATCGCCAAAAGGACCTTCGACAACCTTAGCCTCCGATGGGTCAACATAACCTTCAATTACAAAGTCACAGTCCGATGGCACTTCGAGTTCGTTAGTCAAGCATCGCACCAGTTTTACTGGTTTTTTACGCAGAAAACCTGCCAAAAGGTACTCGTCTATTCCGTCAGGTAACGGTGCTGTTGCGGCATAAGTATAGGCGGGATCGCCGCCAATGCAGACAGTTACAGGCATACGTTTCCCTGCTCGTTTGTACTGTTCGTAGTGACGTGCGCCAGTCTTGTGAACGTGCCAGTGCATACCCGTTGTACACTTGTCGAAAACTTGCATACGGTACATTCCCACATTTCGTGCGCCACTTTCGAGGTCAACAGTATGAACTAGTGGCAGCGTAACGAAGCGTCCGCCGTCAAAAGCCCACGTTTTGAGTATCGGCAACATCGACAAATCGACCTCATCGCCTCTGTAAATCACGCTTTGGCACTCGCCTCTACCGCTAGAGTGACGAGGAAACCAGCGACTAGCTTGACCCAAGAACGGAAGTACTTTTAGTTTATCGGCAAACGATTTTCGAGGTTTTTTTAGGGTATCTAAAATATTTGCAACTGCACGAGGTAGCTCGTCGAGCGAGTTAAGTCCTAGCGACATAGCCATACGGCGGCTTGAGCCCATCATATTAGCTAACAACGGAAAGTCTGTGCCCGTATTTTTGAACAGCAAGGCTTTACCGCCACCCTCGACTTTACTTTGACGATCTATAATTTCGGCGATCTCCAACTCAGGCGAAACCTCAACATTCACCTCCAAAAGCTCCCCTTCGGTCCTAAGCCTCTCTACATATTGACTAAGATTTTTATACATCTAAATAACTTAACCCTATTAATTTTTACTATCTTTGTGGTTCAAAAGTAATAAAAAACGATGAGTAATAATAATTCGAACGAACGTTTTAGAAAAGATATTTTTCTACATAACTCACTAACTCGCAAAAAAGAGCTATTCGAACCAATTTCACAAGAGGTGGTAGGTATGTACGTATGTGGTCCGACTGTCTATGGCGAGGGTCACCTAGGTCACGCACGTTCTGCCATAACTTTCGACATACTATTCCGTCTGCTTCGTTTCAACGACTACAAAGTGCGTTACGTGCGTAACATCACCGACGTTGGACATCTCGAAAACGATGCTGATAACGGCGAAGATAAACTGGCCAAACAGGCTCGTGTCGAGAAACTCGAACCGATGGAGGTGGCGCAACATTACACCAACTCCTATCGTGCGCAAATGGCTAAAATGGGGTGTCTTTCGCCCTCTATAGAGCCCTTGGCTTCGGGTCACATTATCGAGCAAATCGAACTTACTCGCCAAATTCTTGACAAAGGATTGGCATACGAGAGCAATGGGTCAATATATTTTGATGTTCAAAAATACGCTCAATCTCACCGCTACGGTGAGCTATCGGGGCGCAATCTCGATGACATTATTAGTGGAACCCGTGACCTTGATGGACAGAGCGAGAAGCGTTTTTCAGCCGATTTTGCACTTTGGAAGAAGGCTTCACCAGAGCATATTATGCGTTGGCCATCGCCTTGGAGCGATGGTTTTCCGGGCTGGCACGCCGAGTGTTCGGCAATGAGTCGTAAATATTTGGGCGAAACGTTCGACATTCACGGTGGAGGTATGGACTTGTTGTTCCCTCACCACGAGTGCGAAATAGCGCAATCAACAGCGGCTTACGGTCACTCTCCTGCTCGTTACTGGTTGCACAACAATATGATTACACTCGAGGGCAAGAAGATGGGCAAGTCGCTTGGCAATGCCATATCGCTCACGCAATTTTTCACAGGCGACCATAAATTGTTGGATAGAGCCTACTCGGCAATGGTGATTCGTTTCTTTATCCTTACGGCGCAGTACCGCAGTACGCTCGACTTCTCGAACGAGGCATTGATTGCAGCAGAGAAGGGGCTCTTTAGACTACTTTCAGCGCAGGAGGCACTACACAAACTTGACAAATCACAAATCACAGGTCACAAATCACAAAACGAACTATTGAACAAGTGCCTAGAGGCTATCTGCGACGATATGAACACTCCAATTGCAATTGCGCACCTTTTCGATGCGGTTAAGACTGTAAACTCAGTCGTTGATGGCAAGGAGAAGTTATCGGCGGAGGCTATTTCAGATTTGCGTATGGCATTCGATTTGGTTCTAGGCGAACTGCTTGGAATTTCGACTCAAGAGGGAGTAGCTGCATCTGGCGGAGCTGACGAAGCACTTGGTGGAGCTATGGAGCTGTTGATTGAGATGCGCAGCGAGGCTAAGAAGGCTCGTGATTTTGCCACTTCCGACAAGATTCGCAACTCGTTGGCAGAGGTTGGCATCACACTCAAAGACCGACCAGACGGCACTGACTGGGAGCTAAAAAAATAGCAACATTACACATTAGCACAAAAAACGAGCGAGATTGATGCTTTATAGTAAGCTATTCAATCTCGCTCATCTTTTAATTCACTCGCTCTTGTTTATTATTTGAGTCGCAAAAACGAGTAACCATAACGCTCGGCAGCAGCACGCTCCAACTCCTCACGTACCGATGGATGCGCAACCGATATTAACGCCTTGGCGCGTTCTGCCAGATTCTTGCCCTGAAGATAAGCAACACCATACTCCGTTACTACGTGCTGAATCATATGCCTAGTCGTAACAACTCCTGCCCCATCGGTAAGCGTCGCCTTAATCTTCGACAAACCCTTACCAGTAGCAGATGGGAGCGCAATAAAGGTCTTTCCACCTTCGGACAACGACCCACCATACATAAAGTCGTGTTGACCCCCAACTCCCGAAAATATCATAGTACCAATAGAATCGGCACAAATTTGACCCGTCAAGTCAACCTCAATTGCCGAATTAACCGCCATAACCTTAGGATTTTGCATAATTCGATGAGGTGCATTAGTCCACGCCACATCTTTCATTAACAACTCCTTTTGGTAGTCCATATAGTCGTACAAACGACGAGAACCAAGTGCAAGTGAGGCAACCGAGATACCAGGTAACACCTTTTTGAGCGAATTGTTAATAATTCCCTTTTCGATAAGTGGCAACACACCATCTGTCATAGCCTCGGTATGAAGTCCTAGGTTTTTATGAGAATGAAGTGCATCTAGAACAGCGTTTGGAATACCCCCAACCCCAATCTGAAGCGTTGCGCCGTCAGGAATTAGCTCTGCAATATTGTTCCCAATGGCACGTTCAATCTCGTTTGGCACTGTTGATGGCACTTCGACCAACTCCTCACTAACCTCAACTGCCGCTGTAAACCTAGAACAATGAATCTCGGCATCGCCATAAGAGTATGGCATACGATCATTGACCTGGGCTATAATAATATCGGCACACTCAACAGCTGACACAGCCAAATCGGCAGATACTCCAAACGAGCAGTAGCCCTCATTGTTGGGCTTCGACACATTGATAAGCGCAACATCAAGTTTTATGATGCCACTACGGAAGAGTGCAGGAATCTCGCCCAAGAAGGCTGGAATCGATTGACCATAACCCTTAGCAATCCAACCTCGAACGTTATTTGCAACAAAGAGGCTATTGACTAGGAACGACTCTTTGTACTCCTCTTTACAGTAGGGTGCATCGGCACGTCCGACAGCAAAGGCAGAGTAAAGGTTCACGCCTTTGAGTTCACCTCCACGTCGGGCAAGAGCAGCAACAAGCGTTTCGGGTATTGAGGTACTACCCTGAATATAGACATTTTGATAAGACTTGATAATGCTAACTGCTTGGTCAGCGGTACTGTATTTTATCATCGTTCGAAAAAATCTAAAAAATAAAAATTAAAAACTTAGAAAGAAGAGAAACGAGACTTCTCAGAAAAGTTTTTATGTTTCCAATTCAACCATATCAACCATTATTGGCGGCAAATAGCGACAAGCGCTCCTCCAACAACTCGAAATCACGCTCTCGATTGAGCTGCGAAACACAAACGCGAACACCAGGCTGAAAACTACCAGTCGTCGTAAGCGAGATTGTGCAAATACCATAACGTATCAACTCCTTAAGCAACTCGCCACTGCTCATTCCCCTATATCCAACCGTAAAGAAAAATCCATCGGCTATCGGCTCATCACCATCTTTCTCATAAACGATATGAAAACCATTACGCAAGAATATAGACTTCGAGAGTGATGCCCTATGAGCATATTCAGCACAATTTGCCACAAAATCGAGCCTACCGTCCGAAGCCGCCTTAAACATAGCTGCCAACCCATACTGAACCGAGTGAGTAACACCCGACGACACAGCATACAACACTGTACTCACAAAGGCATCGCCCAGACGACCAAGTCCGCAAACCTCTTTTAGGTTCGAATAATTGCGATCATAGAGCTCATCTGGTATTACTGTCACCGCAATCCGCTGACCAGCATAACTAAATATCTTTGATGCTGAAATCAACAAAATATAGTTCTTGGTGTACCTTGCAACCGTACTTTGATAAGGAGTCTCGAAAGGTCGCCCCAACGGTTTGCGAAAGTCCATACACAAATACGCCAAATCTTCAATGACAATCGTATCATACTTCGTTGCCAACTCTCCAATTATCTGCAACTCCTCTTCGGTCAACGAGAACCAAGCCGGATTATTAGGGTTCGAATATATGAGTGCCGAAACATCGCCTTTTTCAAGCAGACTTTCGAGTTTTGGACGTAACGCTTCGCCTCGATAGTTGTAAATATCGAACGACTCGCTCTCAACTCCTAACAAATGGGTCTGAACCTTTTGTACCGAGAAACCAGGATCTATAAAGAGTATCTTCTTAGACTCTTTAAAGAGCTTAGAGATCAATAAGAACAGCGAGAAACTGCCCTGCATCGACCCTACAGTCGGAATACAACCTCTAGAGTCGATATCCACATCTAAAAAAGCCTTAATAAATCTCGATGCTTCAGTTTTAAGCGGTTCGATACCAGTCATAACAGGATAAATCGACGCTATACCACTCTTCAACGCCTCACTCTCTGCCTCAATGCCAATGAGCGAAGGCTCCAAACCAGGCGTTCCCATCTCCAAATGCAGAAACTCAGCTCCTATGGAGTGTCCTAAAATTCGTGCTAAATCACCACTCTGACGAATCGAGGTCGCTGCAATATCTGTAATATCCATAGCTCGTAGAGCCTCGTTCAACACCTCTGAATTAATCGGAAACTTACTCATTTACTCTCTCTTTTGTATGATTATACCCTGCCCTAAAGGCTGCCAAATTGCTCTGAACAACTGCATCGCCTTTACGGTTAAAAATCTCTATTATACCTTGTTCTATGCTTTGCGGTTCAATATCCAAAAAGGGCGTAGCAGCACCAAGCAGCACCATATTGGCAGCTCTAGGCGAAGCAACCTCACGAGCAAAAGTGTCGATATCGAGAACAACGCTATTATCAACTCTGCCTAGCTCTGCATTTAGAGCATCTTGGTTAGGATAGTTATCAATATTGACAAAAGGAGTAGAATTGGTCACTATCCAACCCTTTACTGACAAATATGGCAAATAGCGCAACGCCTCCATTGGTTCGAGCGAGATTATCAAATCTGCACAACCCAAAGGTATCAAATCCGAAGCGATATTGCTTGACGAGATTCGAAGATTCGACTGCACATCACCACCTCGCTGACTCATTCCGTGAACTTCGGCCTGTTTGATATGCAATCCTTCGTTGAGAGCTGCACGTCCTATCACTGTTGCAATGGAGAGGATACCTTGTCCTCCAACACCTGCAAGTATTATATCTCGTTTCATACCTTATTTCTTAGCATTATGGCGTTTAGCCGTTTGAATACACTCTCTGCGAGGAATTACAACAGAAACTCCGTTGTACTCAATCTCCTCTCTTAGCATCTGTTTAATCTCTTCCACATTTTTAGGTAGCGGAACCACGACCCTTACGTGCTCAGGTTCAACCCCCAGTCCATAACAGATAGCCTCTATTCGATCTGTACCTGCCGAATCCTGTCCACCGGTCATACCAGTTGTCAAGTTATCCGATATAATGACGGTAATATTACTCTTTTCATTAACAGCATCTAGCAGCCCTGTCATTCCCGAATGGGTAAATGTAGAGTCGCCAATAACAGCTATCGAAGGGAAGACTCCAGCATCGGCAGCACCTTTAGCCATTGTTATCGAGGCTCCCATATCCACACAAGTATCAATTGCGTGGAACGGTGCTAACCAACCGAGCGTATAACAACCAATATCACTGAATACCTTTGCAGCATCGTACTCTGCCACCACCTCGTTAAGCGATTTATAGACATCTCGGTGTCCACAACCTTGACACAAAGCAGGTGGACGAGGAACTATAACCTCCGACGCATCTCTAGTCGGATGAGGTTGAAGACCCAACGCTTGACGTACATTATTAGGATTTAGCTCTCCTGTTCGAGGCACTTCGCCACTCAATCTCCCTTTGATTGGAATAGGTGTTGACAAAACTCCACGCAACATCTCCTCAACCACTGGTTGTCCATCTTCGAGTATTAGTATCGAATCGCACTCACTTGCCATTCGCTCAACCAAAGTTGTAGGCAGTGGATATTGCGAGATTTTAAGCACTGGAAATGGCGCATTACCCTCAAAATTCTCCATCAAGTAGTTATAAGCAATACCACAAGCGATAACTCCAACCGAACGATCAGCAGCATCAGTATAACTATTAAATTTCGAACTAGCTGCTTCGCTCTCCATTGCCGCATAGTCATTGAGGAGTCTTTTATAACGCTCTCTCGAGTTCGATGGCATAAGCACCCACTGTTTAGGATCTTCTGGGAATTTCAGCTCGTTTTGTTCTCTCACCTCTCCTCTAACGACTTCGGCGCGAGAGTGAGCCAAACGAGTTGTGAGTCGCATCACCACTGGCACTGCAAATCGCTCCGAAAGCTCGAAAGCTGCCGAGGTCATATCATAAGCCTCCTGCTGCGACGATGGTTCAAAAATTGGCGTAAACGCAAATTTGGCATAGAAACGCGAATCCTGCTCATTTTGCGAGGAGTGCATCGAAGGGTCATCGGCAGCGACAACAATTAGTCCGCCGTTAGCCCCAGTCATTGCCGAGTTTACAAAAGCATCGGCAGCAACGTTCATTCCGACGTGCTTCATACAGACCATTGCTCTCTTGCCAGCAAACGACATTCCGAGAGCCGATTCCATCGCCGTTTTCTCGTTCGACGACCATTTAGAGTGTACATCGCCATTGATGGCAGATGGTTGAATTTGGATAAATTCGGTTATTTCTGTTGAAGGTGTGCCTGGATAAGCATAAACTCCTGACAAACCAGCGTCCAAAGCTCCTTGTGCTAAAGCTTCATCACCTAATAGTAACTCTTTTTGCATTGTTATAAAAATCTTGAAAGTTTTTACAAAAATAGTATTTTTTTCTTGATATAAACAAGAAAAAAGAACAAATAAAATTCAGGTTTTTAGTTATTTATGAATATATTTTAATAATTAGTTTGTTATTTATAAAATAAATCAAACACAAGTATTGTATTGTAAAAATTAAATAAAAACACAACGCCACAAAAGAGCTGTACAACTTAAAAAATAAACTATCCTCGAAAAACTGAATAACTCATAAACAAAGAAAAGTTTATTAATCGGTAAAAAACAGGTTTTGGTCGGCAAATCATCAATCTATATCGCAGTCACTTGTTTAGAGCTAGTTCATAAAGTTACTTTGCTCTCGGATTTAAGACAAACTCTTAACTCCCCACAACAAAACTCATTAGCAATGAAAAAGTTAATTTTATTCATAATCCTCGGGCTAGGTTCAACAGCAATCACAGCACAGGACAAAATAACACTAACGCTAGACCGCGCAATCGAGGTTGCACTCGAACAGAGTTTTTTGCAACAAATCGTTAAGCTCTCGCACGACCTGTCTAGCGAAGATTTAGCCCAATCAAAGCGAAATCTATACCCCGAATTAAGTGCATCGCTATCACAAGGTGCCTCAAACAACGGTTTTGACGGCAACTACGGCATCAACGCCTCTGCAACACTCTGGAGTGGAGGACAAGCTACCAATGCAGTTCGACGAGCTAAAATAGCACTCAACCAAAGCGACTCACAAATTGCACAAGCATCAAACGAGCTTACTATTAATGTAATCAAATCTTTTCTATCAGTATTGATGAACGAGGAGCTATATCGTCATCAACTCCAAGTGGTATCGATTAGCGAGGAGCAGATGGGGCAGGGCGAGATTAAATATGAGTCTGGAAATATCTTAGAGAGTGACTATCTACTCCTTAAATCTCAATACGCATCGGACAAATATTCGCTTGCCAAAAGCGCAACAAGTCGTGACCAAGCAATACTAGAGCTAAAAACACTCCTAAGCTATAAAGGCAACGAAACTTTCGACATTATTGCACCGAACGACGATAAGACTATCGAACTAATCGAAATACCAAACCTCGAAACTTTGATAGCCGAAACTATAGCGTGGCTGCCCGACCTACAAATCTCTCGTCAAAACGTAGAAATGGCGGAGCTGGACAATAAAATAGCTAAAGGCGCACTATATCCTACCCTCTCGGCAGGCGGTTCACTAGGAACGTCGTACAACAGTGTTATGTCGAACTCGTGGGGTCAGCAATTCACTGGCAACGGCGGCTATAATTTTAATCTCTCGCTATCCATACCTATTTGGGGTAAAGGACGACTAAAATCAGCCGTAAAACAGAGCGAAATCAGACTAAAACAGAGCGAACTACAAAACGAACAGAATGAACTCTCGGTACTAAAAGATCTTGAGATTGAACACCTAAACGTAATATCTTGGAGAGAGAAGTACATAGCCGACAAGATTAGCAGCGAGGCATACGAAGAGACTTTTAAAGTGTTCTCGGCTCAATTCGAGGCCGGTTCGATTAACACCACCGAGCTACTGCAACAACAAAACAATTACCTAAACGCACTGAACAACTACCTGCAAAGCAAATACAGCTATCTGCTTAACCGCAAGATACTGGACGTATATATGGGCTTAGAAATTAAAATATAACACACTTTAGTTATGAAAAAGAGAACTAAAATTATTATCTGGTCAGCAGCCACTGTGGCAGCAGCTGCAATAGCAGCTCCGCTACTCTTTGGAGGTCCAAGCGAGATTATAGAGTTTCGCACCGAGAAGGCTACCGAAAGCGAACTTGAGCTAACCGTAACGGCAAGTGGCACAATCGAACCTGTTATAAAGGTGGAGGTTGGCACACAGGTATCGGGTATTGTCGAGAAGATTTTTGTTGACTACAACTCACAAGTCACACAAGGACAACTACTTGCTCAACTCGACAAATCGACACTCAAAGAGCGAGTTCGTCAGGCTCAAGCCACACTCGACAATGCAAAGAGCAACGAGTTACTAGCAGAGCAGAGCTACAACCGCACAAAAACGCTCTACGACAAAAAGGCTGCAACCCCAGCTACAATGGAGGAGGCAGAGAATAAGCTCTCAACCGCTCGGGGCAATGTTATTACAGCAACAGCCGACCTGCAACAAGCAAAAGTCAACCTCTCGTATGCCGACATATACTCGCCTATTTCGGGTAGAGTTCTTAATCGCGCCGTTGACGAGGGTCAGACCGTAGCTGCATCGTTCAGCACGCCAACACTATTTACGATTGCCAACGACCTAACCAAAATGCAAGTCGAAGCCGACGTTGACGAAGCTGACATAGGACAGATTAAAGAGGGTCAACACACCGAGTTTACAGTTGACACATACCCTGGCGAAACCTTCACTGGCACTGTTTCGCAAATTAGGCTAGAGCCAACAGTAACATCGAACGTTGTGACATACACAGTAATTATAGATGCACCAAATCCAGATGAAAAACTCTATCCGGGTATGACTGCAAACATTACAATCACAACACAATCACCTCAAGGCGTGTGCGTATCGGCAGAGTCGCTCTACTTTACGCCCGACCGAGAGCAACTAAAAGATTATAAGATTGAGGATATAGCCTCAAATGGAAATAAAGTGTGGGTTAGAACAGGGGAAGGCTTACGTGCGGTGGCGGTAACAGCTGGACAGTCTGATGGAGTACAGACCATACTACTTAGTGGTGTTAAGAGCGGAGATGAAGTAGTAACTGGTGTTGAGAAGGTGTCTGTCAAGGCTAAAGGAGAGAGTGCAAGTATCTTCCCCAAACCTCCACAACGCAAGAATGGCGGCGGACCTCCACCACAATAGTTCGTTGTTAGAGAATAGAATTAAGAGGTTAAAATAACTTTTAATCAACCAAAATTATGACAAACGATGTATTAAAAATAGAGCATCTCACCCGAACATTTGTGATGGGGGAAGAGCGAGTACACGCCTTGCGAGGCATCTCGTTCAGTGTGAAAGAGGGTGAGTTTGTTTCTATTATGGGAACAAGCGGTTCGGGCAAGAGTACGCTACTCAACATACTGGGTTGCCTCGACAAACCGACAAAGGGGGACTATTTGATTGATGGCGTGGCCGTTTCGGAGTTAGACGACGCTAATCTCTCTACACTTCGCAACCGCAAGATTGGTTTTGTGTTTCAGTCCTACAACTTATTGCCTCGAACTTCGGCACTGGAGCAAGTAGAGCTTCCGCTACTCTACAATGCAACAGTTGGCGGAAAGGAGCGACGAGAGAGGGCTAAATATGCACTTGAGCAGGTGGGATTATCGGACAGAATGCATCACTTTCCCAATCAGTTGAGTGGTGGTCAACAACAGAGGGTGGCAATTGCCCGAGCGTTGGTTAACGACCCCGTTATGATACTTGCCGACGAGGCAACTGGTAATCTCGACACACGCACCTCGTACGAAGTTATGTCGTTGTTTCAGTCGCTCAATGCGCAGGGCAAGACCATATGTTTTGTGACACACGAGCCTGATATTGCGAATTTCACGACACGTTCTATTCGATTGAAGGACGGCTTGATAATTTCGGACACTGCCATTAAGACTCTTAGTGCGTCGGAAGCCTTAGCAGCCCTCCCAGCAACCGAAGATTACGAACTGTAAAACAATGTACTTTGACGCCTTTATAGGTCTATAAATCCTTTGGGGTTCAACCGCGCCGCCTTACACGAAGCGGTGAGGTTGAACGGGAAAATCAAAAACTTTTGACGGAAACTAACGTTTCCGATGATCTTTTGCAGAGTTTAATTCTAATTATCTCTTACAATGAAATGGTATAATTATTTAAATATAGCCTACCGAGCTCTGATGCGCAACAAAACACGCGCCTTTCTCACTATGCTCGGCATTATTATCGGCATCGCTTCGGTAATAGCCGTCATATCGCTAGGCGCAGCCTCGACCAACAATATTAGAGCCGAAATAGCCTCAACAGGGACTAATATGATATTCATAAACCCTGCTCAACAATCGAGAGGCGGTATCAATATGGGTCGTGATGATGCTAAAAGCCTGACCGAAAAGGATGTCGAAGCTCTGCGCTCGAAATGCCAATACGTCACAGCCGTTTCGCCATCGGTGAGCGTAAGCGGACAGCTAGTCTATGGCACAAACAACGCTCCCACTTCGCTCCAAGGCGTCGATATACCGTTTCGTGAGATTCGAGATATAAAACTCGACAAAGGTATCTTCTTTTCGCAACACGATGTCGAAACAGCATCAAAGGTATGCTTAATCGGCAAAACTGTAGTCGATAAACTATTCCCAGGGGGTGAAGACCCGATAGGTAAATATATTCGTTTCAAGAATATCCCTCTACGTATTATCGGCGTACTCGAAGAGAAGGGACAGAACTCAATGGGTATGGATCAGGACAACATCGTATACCTACCCTACACAACGGTACAGAAACGTATGTTAGCTATTACTCACTTCAATACAATTTATGCTAGTGCCACTTCGGAGGAGGATTCTGAACTTGCCGTTGCCGAGATTACCAAGATAATGCGAATGTCGCACAAACTACAACCTGCCGACGAGGAGGATTTCGAGATTTTCACCCAAGCCGAGATGCTTTCGATGATTTCGAGCGTTACAGGTATGCTCACAGCTCTACTTGCTGCCGTAGCTGCAATTTCGTTACTCGTTGGAGGTATTGGCATTATGAACATTATGTATGTGACCGTCACCGAACGCACCAAAGAGATTGGACTTCGTATGTCGATTGGCGCACGTAAACAGTATGTACTAGTGCAGTTTCTTACCGAATCTGTTATTTTATCGCTGATTGGAGGGTTATTGGGCGTATTTTTAGGAATAATTGTGAGTTATATTGGCTCTTTCTTTTTAGGTTGGGATTTTGTTCTTAACTTTGGGTCAATATTGTTGGCTTTTGGGGTATGTTTTTTCGAGGGAGTATTTTTCGGTTGGTATCCAGCACGTAAAGCATCGCAACTCGACCCAATTGTAGCACTCCGCTACGAATAAAATTAAAAATGGCACAAGTTGCAATAAATAGCAAAAACAGAGTGGTGAGTATCGTAATTCACTGCTCTGTTTGGTTGCTCTTTATGAGTGCACCCTACGCCGTTGCTCTGTTTAGCAGCTCGAATATGCCACCTTTTGACCTCGGTATGTTCGTTATGCCTGTTCAGTTGATTATCCTCTTTTACATCAACTATCTATGGCTCATCAATAAGATGTTGTTCAAGAAACGGATTTTGTTGTTTCTACTCATTAACATTGCACTAGTTATCTGTTTTATGTTTGTTAGCGAAGCATTAAGAGAGCTAAGAAGACCACCTCAGTTACCTCTAAAAGAGTTTAAACCAGAGATAGAGAGAGGACTAATAAACATTCACACCGCACTGGCTATGGTAGTGCAATTTTTAATTATTGGTTTTAGCGTAGCTATCAAAATGACCTCAAACTGGTATGCCGCTCGCGAACAGCTACACGAGGTCCAACGACAAAACACCGAAGCAGAGCTACAACAGCTAAAGAGTCAACTCAATCCCCATTTTCTGTTCAACTCGCTCAACAATATCTATGCACTCATAGAGTTTGACTCCCAAAAAGCACAAACATCGCTTACAAACCTCTGCGATATGCTTCGTTATCAACTCTACGAGTCTAATCGAACTACAATACCACTAGAGAAGGAGATAGAGTTTGTGAGCAGCTACTGCGAACTAATGAAGCTAAGACTTACCTGCTCCACAACGCTCAAGTTAGAGTTTCCAAACGACAACCCTAAAATTGAGATTGCACCGTTACTATTTATAACACTGGTCGAGAACGCCTTTAAACACGGCATTTCGGCGACTTCGCCATCGTGGATACATATTTCCATCAGCCATACCACAAAAGATGTTAAATGTGTTGTAGAGAACAGCAACTTCCCTAAACAAGACAACGACAGGAGTGGGTCAGGAATTGGCATTGACAACCTCAAACGCCGCCTGGAACTACTCTACCCTCACAAACATATCTTTACAACCGAACTTACTAACAACAGTTATATTGCAACATTGATAATAAACTGCTAAACCACAAACAATGCAAAAGATACGCTGCATAGCCGTCGATGACGAACCATTAGCTCTAGGATTGATTAAATCCTACATCGACAAGACTCCTTTTTTGGAGCTAGCCGGAGCATACTCCAACGGCTTTGAAGTGGTTGAACATTTAGGACGTGAAAAGGTAGAGCTACTCTTTGCCGATATTCAAATGCCCAGTTTTAGTGGACTCGAAATAGCACAAGCAATTGACAACATACAGACTAAAGTTATATTCACAACCGCCTTTGACAGCTATGCACTTGACGGTTTTCGTGTCGATGCGATTGACTATCTGCTAAAGCCTATATCATATCCCGATTTTCTGCGTTCGGCGCTCAAAGCGCAACGACTCATTGCTCCAAAAAGCATCGCTACAGAGTCAACAGTAAACGAGAGTATGACTATCAGAAGTCAACATAGAATAATGAGAATTGACTACAATGACGTACTATACATCGAGGCTCAAAAAGATTATGTTGCAATTACACTTACCGACGGAAACATAGTAAAGACAATCTCAACAATTAAGGGAATCGAATCAACGCTACCAAATCCTCCATTCTGCAGAGTTCATCGTTCGTTTATCGTCAATCTGTCGAAAGTTCGAGTGATGGAGCGCAATAATATTGTTTTTGGAAAGAAGTTAATCCCAATCTCCGAGATTTATCGCGAAGATGTACTTAGCAATATAAAACTCTTTTAGAATAAACAATAGTCATTAGATAAAAGATGGAGTCATAATGACTGCATCTTTTTTTTGCCAAAAAATTGTATTACATTTGTTATATCTACCCAGTCACAGACACTATTTTATAACAAATGAAAAAAACTCTATTACTACTCTTATGCCTAGCTTCGCTCTTCTCTTGCGGCTCTAAAACAGGCGAAGAGGCTCTATCTGTCGATTTCAACATCGAAAAAATAGACGGCAACAACTTTAAGTTTATCGCCAACACTACAGGCTCTTACCAAATCATAGAGTGGACATTTCCCGAAGGCGATATCATCAAAGATGTAAAAACAGTTGATTATAACTTTATCAAAAAAGGGAACTACGATATTACTCTCGCTCTATGGAAAGATGGCAATAGAATCTACAAAACAAAAGGTATTAACGTTGCACAAGATGACCCAGACTTTAATTACAAATTGGTATGGAGCGATGAGTTCGACGGCACAGACGTAGGCCCAGATTGGAGCTTCGAAGAGGGTTATATTGCTAACAATGAACTACAGAACTATCAAAAGAGCGGCAACCACGAGGTTTCAAACGGAACGCTTAAAATTATTGCTAAGAAGCTAAACGAAGATAAGGTTTATGGTTCTTACACCTCGGCACGGATGATTACCTATGGCAGTAAGGAGTTTACTTATGGGCGTATCGAGGCTCGAATAAAGATGCCTAAAGGGGTTGGCACTTGGCCTGCATTTTGGATGCTAGGTAGCTCGATTATGAAGGGCACATCTTGGCCTAAATGCGGTGAAATCGACATTATGGAGCACGTTGGTTTTAACGAAGGAGTTGTTCACGCTTCACTGCACAGCGAGGATTATAATCACACCAAAGGAACGCAAAAAACAGGAACCATAGCCGCAATTACTATTAACGATTGGCATATTTATGGTATGACTTGGACAGCTGATAGGTTTGAATTTTATATAGATACACCAGAGAATATTTTCTATGCTTGGAACGCACCTTCGCCTAAAACTGAGAATGGTTGGCCTTTCGACAAACCACATTTTTTACTACTCAACCTGGCCATTGGTG
>CAMTOL010000001.1 GCA_947074135.1 uncultured Rikenellaceae bacterium | reverse complement strand
AGCGTGCTGACTGACATGTTTCTTTGGTGGAAAAAAGAAACAAAAAGCTTTACTGCAACTGTGTTTACAATTACGTATTGATTTTTTTTCTTTGACTTTAAAAAACCTATTAGTATGAATATTGCAGAGCTAAACCCTAAAGAGGTTTTTACAATCTTTGACCAAAGTACCAAAATTCCTCGACCATCAAAAAAAGAGGAGCTTATCCGAAACTACCTCAAAGAGTTCGCTAAAATCCACTCGCTCAACTGTAAAGAAGATGCAAAGGGTAACATCGTAATCTCAAAACCTGCATCGAAAGGCTATGAGAACAAAAGTGGAGTTGTGCTCCAAAGTCACGTCGATATGGTCTGCGAAAAAGAACCAACCTCGACCCATAACTTTGATACAGATCCAATCGAAACGTATGTAGAAGACGGCTGGATAAAAGCGCAGGGAACCACCCTTGGTGCAGATTGTGGTATCGGAATGGCACTTCAACTAGCCGCCCTAACTGCCGATATTGAACACCCCGCAATCGAAGCTCTCTTTACCGTTGACGAAGAGCAAGGACTCTCAGGTGCATTCGAACTTGGTGAAAATATGCTCACCCACTCGTTGATGATTAACCTCGACTCGGAAGATGAAGGCGAAATTTTTATAGGCTGTGCTGGTGGTATTGATACTATTGCTCGTTACCAACTTCAAACCGAAATTATTGAGAGCCAAAATTATAAAATCTATCAACTGAATGTTTCATCGCTCAAAGGTGGTCACTCAGGAGATGATATTGAGAAGGGTCGTGCAAGTGCTAACAAACTTATGGCTAGACTTCTGTGGGAGCTTACCTCGAAATTTGGAGCAAAGATAGCCTCAATTGATGGCGGAAATCTTCGCAATGCCATTGCTCGTGAGGCTGTTGCAGTTGTTGCTATCGAAAAGAGTAGAGTAGAGAGTGCTTTAGATGCATATGCTGCTCTAGGCGAACAGCTAAAGGCAGAATATTCGGTGACCGAACCAACAATGGCTATTCTAGCTGCTGAACTAGATAAAGATGTGGAGGTGGTGTTGGAGAACGAATTGCAAACACGTCTTTTGCGTGCGCTTCTAGGTGTTGATAACGGAATTATTGAGATGAGCGCCTCGATGCACGGTATGGTCGAAACCTCGACTAACTTGGCTTCGGTTAAGTTCGAGAGCGACACTATTGTTGTCACTACCTCTCAACGTAGTTCGGTAGAGAGTGCTAAATATAGTGCTGCTTTGACCGTTGAGAGTGTTTTTGCATTGAGTGGTGCTGTGGTAGAGCATTCAGACGGCTATCCGGGTTGGAAACCAAACCCTAGTTCAGAGTTGGTGCGTAAAAGTGCCGAATTGTATGAGAAGTTGTTCGGTGTAAAACCGAAAGTAAAGGCTATTCACGCTGGGTTGGAGTGCGGATTGTTGTTGGATAAATATCCTAAACTAGATATAATCTCGATTGGACCTACTATTCGTGATGCTCACTCGCCAAGCGAACGCCTTAACATCGAAAGCGTTGCCAACTACTGGCTCTACCTCTGCGAGTTACTCAAAAAATAGAGTCTACTTCGTTAGATATAAATAGGCGATGTAGCCAATGGCTGTTGCAAAAACTACAATAGCGAGAATATAGACCCAAGTAGCAATCCGAGAGATTGGTGCTTGGGTTAATCTTTCTTGAGATGTAATATGTTGTTGAGTGTGACTCTTCTTCGTTTCGATTGGATAATCCTGCTCTTCGATATATTCGCATTGCTCATCTAATTGATAGTTAGCAGTTAGATCGAAAGGTTGAAACTTAGGTTCAAAATTAAAGGCGGAGTTAATGATAATCGATTCCGAAATATGAGGATTTAACAACGAATTAAACCTCTCGTCCACCGAAAACAGTACCCCTCCGTTTTGTAAACCAATCGTGCAAACTCTGTCAATAGTTAGTAGTGCGCCTTGATGCGAAACAGCGCCCTCTAACCAGTTGTTATATAGGTTGATAGCGTCTGCTTCGCTAACTCCGCACTGTTGCGAAATTGTAGCAAAGAGCGCTGAGTCAACAATAGATGCATTACCCGTGAATTGAAGCGAAAAGAAGGGAGCTGCAATAGTTGATTCGTTGTTCGATATGCGTGCCGAGTGCCTTGTTGTGGAGAGCGTGCCTATGTAGGGCAGCTCGACAGGGCGATTACTCAATAGTTCACGTTCGATTACATATACAACACTATCAACCATTTTTTCTCTTTTTACTTTGTCTTAAAGGGCAACTATTTTTTTGTTTTCTTAGCAAACTTAGCCAATGGCATATTGGTATATGGATTTGCAGGACGTTTGATAGCAATGGCAAGTATAACCACCCCGCCAATTATAAATGGCAAACTCAATAATTGTCCCATATTTAGACCAATAGAGTCAACTAAACCTGTTTCCCAGCCCTCTTGAACCTGTTTGATGCTCTCGATAATAAACCTCGCACCGAACAACATAATGAGGAATAGTCCAAACATTACGCCTCGTTTGTCCGAAAGTTTTGTGCGATAATAGATGTGCATCATGATAGCGAAGATAAACAGATACATCACCGCCTCGTAAATCTGTGTTGGGTGCATTGGTATAGTTTGTCCATCTCGGGCAAAAATAACGCCCCAAGGTAGGTCAGTTGCGGTGCCGTAAATCTCTGAGTTGAAGAAGTTGCCAAGTCGGATAGCTGCGCCACCAATGGCAACCACAATGCCTACGCGGTCGAACATCCAGATTGACGGAATTTTCCACTTCTTGCTCCACATAAAAATCCCAATAACCATACCAATAGCTGCTCCGTGCGAAGCTAGTCCGCCTGCTCTAAAGTCGAGTATTTTTATCCAAGGAAAGGTCGATTGGAAAGGGTCTAGAAAGTAGAAAGCAGGGTCGTAGAAGAGGCAGTGACCTAGACGTGCGCCAATAATTGTGGCGATGAACATATAGAAAAATGCCGATATTGTCATATCGGGATTTAAACCCTCCTTTTTGACAATGCGACCAAAAAACCTTTCGCCCAAAAAGAACGCCAAAACCCACATCACTCCATACCAAGCTATGTCGAGCGGACCTAGTGAGATGAAGATAGGGTCAAAATTCCAAGTTATTGCCAATAAATTCATTAGTTATTGCTGTTTCTGTGAAAATTGCTGTAAAACGACTTAAAATAAGTTTATCAATCAACAAAGATATATAATTATTCGCAAAAAGGTATTTTTTTACGCTATTTTTAATTTCAGACTCGGTATTTAAGTAGCTTTAAGCACAATCACTAAAGTCGATAACAACAAGAAGCGTGTACTTTAGTGGGCTAAGTACACGCTTCTTTATTGTAATTTTCTATACTTGGTTACATATCCTTTGATTCAAACGTCAATTCGGTTTCGTCGTTTAACCATACGCTACACCCCCCCTTTGTCTTTGTAATCCTTGTTATACTAGAATTTGGATAATTTGCCTTGATGTATTGATTGATTGTTGCGCTCAGAAATGTGTAGGGCACTGATGGAAACCACGCAAACTCAATCCACTCTCCCTTTTTGTTGAACTCAACAATACATCCTGCGCCGTATCTTACTCTGTACGTGTCATCGTGTTTTGTAATTAATGTTGGAGTGTGTAGAGCTAGATTGGTCGATAAGAAAGTTTGTGCCGCTGCTGGGAGCTGCTCAAGTTTGATAGGTGTGTCTTTTGCTTGAAGTGTTGTGACTGCAATTAGTGCAACAAAAGCTAATAGTAGTTTTTTCATTGTTTTGTATTTTTATTTGTTTTTACTCGTTAGTACGGCTCAGTTGATTATTGTGAACTAAACTATAATGGGAGAAATAACAATTTATGTGCAAAATGTGATGAGATTTGAAAAAAAGTTGTATCTTTGCGCCTCGGAGTAAGTCTTTCACGACCAGCTCCCCATTAATCCTCCAGGGTCGGAAGGCAGCAAAGGTAATTGGGTTGAGCGGTGCGATGAGAGTAGCTTACTCCTTTTTTTTTACTATTTTGACCGATATGAGAAAAAGAACTAAATCCGGATTTAAGAGGGTGGTGCCTATTATTCTAGTTGCTCTTCTTGGGGTAATTGTTTGGGTGTCTGTGTGGTTTTATGGTGAGTATGATTATCGTTTTGGCGATGCTGTGACAAAAAGCGGTGCAGTTAAGATTATGCCTAATTTGTCGCTCAACGAGGCTGCGGCGATGCTCGAAAAGGAGGGTTATATAAACTCGGCAGATGAGTATATTCGAATTGCGAAGAAGTTCGATAGAGGTTCGATTAGAGTGGGTAATTATAAGTTCGACAAGGGCGAAAGTTATAGAACCCTGCAAAATCGCCTCTATTTTGGCAATCAAACCCCAATTCGCGTCACTTTTAATAATATTAGAACGCTTGACAGACTTGCAGGTGCTCTTACCCGCAATCTTTTGGTCGATTCGCTCACTATGCTCAATCATCTTAAAGGCGAAGCCAAAACGAATGGGCAGAATATCTATATTGCAAGGTTTATCCCCAATACTTACGAATTCTATTGGACTGTGACGCCTAGCGAACTTACAGAGAAATTAGAGAAAGAGAGCCAGAAGTTCTGGAATGCAAATAGCCGTAAGGAGAAGGCACAGAAATTGGGATACACTCCAGAACAAATCTCAACAATTGCCTCGATTGTATATGAAGAGACAAAGGTTGAGGCTGAGATGGACAAGGTTGCGGGTGTCTATATCAATCGTTTAAGAGTCGGTATGCCGCTTCAGGCCGACCCAACGGTTAAGTTTGCCGTTGGTGATTTCTCGATTAAGCGAGTGCTAAATCGTCATCTGGAGTACGACTCGCCATACAATACCTATAAGTACAAAGGACTGCCTCCAGGACCTATCTGTGTGCCGCCAATCTCGGCCATCGATGCAACGCTTTCATATCAAGACAAACAACATAGTTATCTCTATTTTTGCGCAAATCCCGATTTTTCGGGCACTCACGCCTTTGCTAAAACACTGAGCGAACACAATCAGAATGCTGCAGCTTATCACAGAGAGTTAAATCGCCGCAAAATCCGTTAATTTATTGAATAAAAACAAAACATCGTAGCTAACTAGATAAGTTAACTACGATGTTTTTGTGTTTGGAAATAGATGTTCCTACATCTCTTCACACAGTATGTGATGACGAGTAAGTAGGGCAGCACCTACTACACCTCCAATGTCGCCCAAATTGCTCAAACGTAACTGGGAATCGTTGTTAACAAGTGACAACGAATACTTCGCCAACGCTGTGCGAACTGGTAACAACAGGTAATCGCCTGCCTTTGCCAATCCACCGCCAATAACAACTGAATCGGGATTGAATAAGTTCATCAATATACCAATACCACGACCCAATTTCTCGCCAATAGCTCCCAATAACTCGATACATAGTACATCATCTTTGATGGCTGCATCAACTATCTCGTTAAAGTCAATCTTTTGATTGTTGTCAACCTTGTCGCTAAGTATCGAAGCTCGACCCTCTTTGATGCTCTTAATTAATGCATTCTCGAGAGCTACACCCGATGCCTCTGTCTCTAAACAACCCTTCTTGCCGCAGTGGCAGATAATCTGATTGTCAAAAAACGGAATGTGACCAAACTCACCCGAAAAACCAGACTTGCCATAGTACAACTGACCATTGATTATAATACCAACACCGATACCTCGGTCAACGTAGATGAATAGTCGGTTTTCATCTCTATTATCACCATTAATCACATATTCGGCAAAAGCAACGGCACGAGTGTCATTCTCGATAATAGTGCGACTGCCTGTGCGCTCATACATAATAGTCGAAAGTGGCGTGTGACCCATCTTCAAGAAATTGTAGCTATAACCGCCAATAGAGTCAACTCTACCACGAACAGTGATGCCCTGACCAAGTATCTTATCTCGTTCGACCCCAAAATTACTAATAGCCTCCTCGATGTGAACAACAATTTTATCTAGTGTGTCAGCCGACGACATTGAATAAACCTCGTCAAGTGCTGTGTGTTTTACAATATTGCCATTCATATCGCAAAGAGCAAAACGTAAACAACCATTTGCAACCTCAACACCTAAGAAATATCCAGAATCATCGTTGAGTGCGAACGATACAGGACGACGACCTCCCGAAGTCTCAATCTTGCCCATGTCACGAATATAACCCTCGTTTACAAGCTCCAAAATTAACTTCGTAATTGTCGGAGTGCTGACATTTAATCTTTGAGAAAGCTCCGCTACTGTAAGTAAAGGCTCGTTTGCCAATGAACTGATAATTTGTTTTTTGAGCAGATGAGATTTGAGTACAACTCCTCCAAGTGCATTTAATGCTTCAGGTGAAAAAAGTGAGTATGTCTTTGCCATAGCTATTTTGTAATTTTGTTTGGTTTATTATTGAAATTCTATTACAATTTTAAAAAAAAATTTTCAAACTAACAAATTTTAGTCTAAATTTTTATTAATTTTTAATGCAAAAAGATTAAAAATAGAAAAAGACCGACTCTATATGATTCTGCTAAAGAGAATAGAGCGGTCTTTCTGAAAATAATTTAATACGACTCTGCCTTGTTGTTAAAAATTGGTGTAGAGAACAATATCTTTTAATCCATCTTAAGAACTGCCAAGAATGCAGATTGAGGAACCTCTACGTTACCTACCTGACGCATACGTTTTTTGCCTTTCTTCTGTTTCTCAAGAAGTTTGCGTTTACGAGTTATGTCACCACCATAACACTTTGCCGTAACATCTTTACGAAGTGCTTTAACGGTTTCGCGAGCAATGATTTTTGCTCCAATAGCGGCTTGAATAGCGATGTCGAACTGTTGGCGAGGGATTAACTCTTTTAGCTTTTCGCACATCTTACGTCCAAAGTCGTAAGCGTGGTCAAAATATATTAGCGATGATAACGCATCGACAGGTTCGCCATTCAATAGTATATCGAGTTTCGAAAGTTTCGATGGACGATAACCTATCTGATGATAGTCGAACGAAGCGTAACCTCTCGAAATTGACTTCAGTTTGTCGTAAAAGTCAAACACAATCTCCGATAGTGGCATCTCGAAGTTAACTTCAACTCGGTCTGTAGTGATAAAAGTTTGATTCTTGAGCACCCCGCGCTTGTCGATACAAAGCTTCATAACATTGCCTAGATAGTCTGTCTTTGTGATAACCTGTGCTAGTATATAAGGCTCCTCAATCAGTTCAACGTAGTTCGGTTCGGGAAGTCCCGAGGGGTTGTGGATATAGGTCTGCTCGCCGTCAGTGGTTGTAACTCTGTACGATACGTTAGGGACGGTTGTGATAACATCCATATCAAACTCTCTGTACAAACGCTCTTGGATAATCTCCATATGCAGCAGTCCTAGGAAACCACAACGATATCCAAATCCTAGTGCAAGTGAACTCTCAGGTTCATAGGTTAGTGAAGCGTCGTTGAGGAGAAGTTTGTCGAGCGAAGTTCGCAAATCTTCATAGTCATCGCTCTCTACTGGGTAAAGACCGGCAAATACCATTGGTTTTACCTCCTCGAACCCTGCTATTGCTGTGCTACAAGGACGCTCTTTGCTTGTAATTGTATCTCCAACCTTAACATCGGCAGAGTTTTTAATGCCCGATATAATATAGCCTACGTCACCGGCCTTAATCTCGTCCCGAGGCGACATTTTTAGTTTCAACACCCCAATTTCGTCGGCGTTATACTCCGTTCCGCCATTGAAAAAGCGTACTTTCTCACCTTTGCGGATTGTGCCATTCATAACGCGGAAATAGGCGATGATTCCTCTAAAAGAGTTAAAAACAGAGTCGAAGATAAGTGCTTGAAGCGGCTCTGTTTCGTTACCTTTTGGTGCAGGAATACGCTCAACAATAGCTTCTAGTATTTCGTGAACTCCAACTCCTGTACGTGCTGAACAACACAATATATCTTCGTATTCGCAACCAATCAAATCAACAACTTGATCTTTAACTTCGTCAACCATAGCTGCCTCCATATCAATCTTGTTGAGCACTGGTATAATCTCTAGGTCGTTACCTAGTGCTAGATATAGGTTTGAGATGGTTTGTGCCTGAATACCTTGAGTAGCGTCAACAATTAGCAACGCACCTTCGCACGAAGCGATAGCACGACTCACTTCGTACGAGAAGTCAACGTGACCAGGGGTGTCGATAAGGTTGAGGATATATTGTTCTCCATTTTCGGCCTTGTACTCCATTTGAATAGCGTGGCTTTTGATGGTGATACCTTTTTCTCGCTCAAGTTCCATATCGTCAAGGACTTGTGCTTGGAGATCTCTCTCTGATACTGTGTCTGTGTATTCGAGAAGTCTATCTGCTAAGGTCGATTTGCCGTGGTCGATATGGGCGATGATACAGAAATTGCGAATGTGCTTCATTAAATAAATGTAATATTAAAAAAAATTGAGTACAAAGTTACACATTTTTTGTAAATTTGCCATAGTTGTTTCTTGAATTGACAATTGTCAATTGAATATTGTGAATTATGATAAAAAGCTCTGAACTTATAATTAATGAAGATGGCTCGTTGTTTCACCTTCATCTTAAACCCGGCGAGGCTGCTACAACAGTTCTATTGGTGGGCGATCCTGGACGTTGCGATATGGTAGCTTCGTTTTTCGATGAGATAGAACTTGAACGTTCGAACCGCGAAATTCGCACAATCACTGGTCGCTATAAAGGCAAACGCATATCTGTAGTGTCGACTGGAATGGGGTGCGATAATATAGATATTGTAGTGACCGAGCTAGATGCTCTATTTAATGTTGACCTCGAGAAACGAGAGCCTAAAAAGGAGCTCACGCAGCTGACACTTGTCCGTATTGGCACTTCGGGAGCTGTAAGCCCTGAACTCAAAATTGGGGACTTTGCAATGTCGTGCTCGGCAATGGGAATTGACGGTTTGGCATATTTCTATGGTGGTAGCGAAGAGGTTAGAAACATCGAAAAAGAGAACCTTTTTATTGAGGCTGCTAAACCACTGCCTGAGTTGGCTCGACCTTATGTGGTTGACGGCTGTGAGGAGCTAATCAAACTCTTCGAAGTTGAGGCTAAGAGCTGCTTTACGCTTAGTGCTAATGGTTTTTATGGACCACAAGGGCGCAGTGTGCGATTGCCTCTTAGTCGTCCCGATTACTTCCGCTCGCTCGAACTAGGTGGTGTCGATAATATCGAAATGGAGAGTGCGGCTATCTATCTGCTCGCTGGACTTCTCGGTCATAGGGCTTTAACTGTGTGTGCAATTATTGCTCAACGTGCTGCGGGTGAGGGTAAGCCAAATTATAAATTAATTGTTGAAAAGTTGGTGGAGTTGACTTTGAATAATTTGATAAAATAGTTACCTTTGTATTATTGTAGGTATGGTGTATGTCTGCAATAATGAATTTTCAAAATAATACTTCTTTTTTAAAACATAAAGCGATGAAATTTTCAATTAGTAGTAGCGTTCTAGCTCACAATCTTCAAGCAATTGGTAAAGTTATTAGCAACAAAAGCCCACTCCCTATTCTCGACTATTTCCTATTTTCAATCGAAGGTAATGAACTTAGAGTGACAGCCTCTGATGTCGAAACAACTCTTCAGGCTACACTTCCAATCGAGAATGTTTCGGGTGTTGATGGTTCGGTAGCAGTTCCTGCACGTCGTATTCAAGACTCAATCAAGGAGTTTGCAGAACAACCGCTAACTATCTCAATTGATAGCTCTACTTGGGAGATTACTATTGCTTGGCGTAGTGGTAAGATTACTATTGCTGGTATTACTGGTATTGGATACCCTGAACTTCAGATGCTAGATTCGTCGGCAACAAACTCGGCGAAGTTGACTGCTGGATTGCTTGGCAATGGTATCACGACCACAATTTTTGCTACTGCTGTCGATACTCACCGCCCAATTATGAATGGTATCAATATAGCTCTTTCGCCTTCTGATATCACTTTTGTTGCAACCGATGCTCACCGATTAGTGCGAATGATTAATACAACTGTTTCGGCTAAAGAGGCTACGTCGTTTACGCTTCCAGCTAAACCAGCTGCACTGCTTCGTTCAATCCTACCTAAAGATGAGAGCTGTGAGGTGTCAATAGATTTCGATGCTAAAAACGTTATCTTTACGCTTCCTACATATAAAATGATTTGTCGTTTGATTGAGGGTAATTATCCTAACTACAACGCTGTCATTCCTAAAAACAATGAGAATAAACTAACAATAGACCGCCTTGAACTTATGGCGTCACTTCGTCGTGTTTCTGTTTGTTCGTCGCAGGCTAGTGGGCTTATTCGACTTAGTTTAACGGAGCAGGGTATTGCGATTACGGCTCAAGATTTGGATTATAACACTTCGGCCGAAGATAATATTTCGTGTGAGTACAGTGGTGATCCGATGGAGATTGGCTTTAAAGCACAATTCTTGATTGACATTCTTAGCAATATTACAACTCGTGAGGTGCTAATTGAACTATCTGATGCGTCGCGTCCGGGACTGTTTATGCCAGTGGATAGTGACGATGAGAGTACTTCAGTGCTGATGTTGTTAATGCCAATGATGATCAATAATTAATTGTTGAAATTAAGTTTATACTTCCTTGTATGGCTTCTGCGATACTCACGTACTTTGAGTACGCTCCGTTTCTCGAATCTCATACAGCGTTGTCTAAACCTCAATTTGAACAATTAAAATAAAAGGTGTGAAATTGAGTTTATACTTCCTTGTATGGCTTTCGATGCTCACGGCGTTGTGAATTTTCGACCCACCCTCAAGAGAGTGACTCAAAGCGCAAACTCGCAGAGTTTGTAAGACTTTTCGGAGTGTTAATTTATTTAATAAAGCGATGACGCAAGTAGTAAGTGACGTGATAAAAATAATTAAAGAAAAGCCATATATAAAGGTTTTTCTAATCATAGGCGTTTTGTGCTTTTTGTCCACTGTACTGTACTACACAGGAAAAATGGTTGGAGCTTTTGTCGCTCAATTATAGTTACATTAGATCCCAAACTCCATCATCCTGCGGCACCTTGAAAACGGGTGCCGTAATGTTTTTTAATAAAAGTTTTGTAACTTTGTGCCATTATGAAATTAGAACTAAATAGACCACTCGTTTTTTTCGACCTCGAAACCACCGGAGTTGATCCTGGTCGTGATCGTATCGTCGAAATGGGATTTATTAAGCTCTTTCCAAATGGAGAGCGTGAAGTGAAAACTCGTCGTATTAACCCTGAAATGCCTATCCCAGCTCAAGCAGCCGCTATTCACGGCATTAGTGACGAAGATGTGGCTGACGAACCTAAATTTGCCCAAATTGCTAAATCGCTCAAAGAGTGGTTGGAAGGGTGTGACTTGGCTGGCTATAATTCGAACAAATTTGACGTGCCTATGCTTGTCGAGGAGTTTCTTAGAGCCAGTGTCGAAATCGATTTGAGCGAAATCAAATTTGTCGATGTCCAAAATATTTTTCATAAAAAAGAGCAAAGAACTCTCTCTGCTGCCTATAAATTCTATTGTGGCAAGGAGATTGAAAATGCTCACTCAGCAAATGCCGACATCGAAGCGACACTCGAAGTGTTGCTTGCTCAACTCGAAAAATATGATGATATAGGTTGTGACGTGCCCTCGCTAAGCGAATATACGACAATGAATACCAACCTTGACTTTGCAGGTCGTATCGGAACTGACGAAAATGGAAAACCGATTTTTAACTTCGGTAAACATAAAGGAAAACTAGTTGTCGATGTATTCCGTCGTGAACCTTCGTACTATGACTGGATTGTCAAAGGTGACTTTACGCTCGATACCAAACGAGTGGTGACCATTATTAAAAACTCAATGTAAATGCTAATGTTTCGTAAAACATTTGTTGCTCTTGTTGTAGTATTTATCGCACTGCTAACCATAGTGTGCCCAGTTGAGTCTATGGCACAGGTTAAGGTGAAACGCTCGAAACTTACTGCTATGGTTGATGGCGAACATTGTTATATTCACACTGTTCGTCGAAAGGAAACAATCTACTCTTTAGCTGCTGCGTATGGTGTGTCGCAAAACGATATTCTAAACAAAAACCCATTGGCAGAACGTGGAATTAAAGTAGGACAAACTCTTGCCATTCCATTTGTTTCGAAGAGTCAAAACGACGTAACTACAACAGTTGAGCAGAAAAAAGAGGGAGAGGTTAAACCCTCGGCTAATCGTAATAACGGCGACCGACAACCTACAGTAGTAAATGATGAAGAGTTTGTACAACTGCCGCCTTTGGCAGATTCTGTTGAACTAAATGCTGTGGATACAGTTAATTTAGCAATTGATTCGATATTTACTCAGCTTCCAACCGAGTTTGGACTAACCAAAGTGGTGTCGAGAAACAGACCGCTGCAGGTGGTTATGTTGCTGCCGTTTGGTGCATCCGATAATTTGGATAACAACTTCGCAGAGTTCTATCGTGGTGCGTTGATGGGTTTCGAAAACTTGGCAAACAGAGGAGTCGATATCGATTTGAGAGTGGTTTCGACTAACAACTCAATCGATAAAATTCGTGAAATTGTACTCTCAGGCGAACTATCTGATGCAAACCTAATTATTGGACCAGTCTATCCTTCGCAGTTCGAACTTGTAGCTCCTTATGCTTCAAAAGAGAGAATTCCGATTATATCGCCTCTTGGTACGGCAGGAAATGCCGTTAATCCTTTTGTGGTTGAGGTTGCTCCTGTCGATGCTGGACGCTGGGATAAAGTAGCTCCATTACTTCGTCACGAAAACTCAAATGTAATCGTTATTGAGCATCAAACCCAACAAGATGGAACGTCGTTAAATCAACTCTCAAAGTATATTCCAACCACTGCCCAAAGAGTAAGCTATGCAGGTAAATCGACTAGTGTTAGTGTGCTTAGTAATCCGTTGGTGCGCGATAAAAACAACGTAATTGTAGTGCCTATTGGTAGTGAAATTGCGGTTGAAGAGATACTCTCGCGTTATAGCTCAATCAATGCTACTTCTCGCTATCAAATCACTGTTGTTGGAACTCCCCGATGGGCTAGATTTGAACGTCTGAATCTAGACCTGTTCTTCAAACTCTCGGTAACTTATCCTACATCCTACTTCTTTGACAGGAGTAGTCCAGTTGTTAGTCCGATGTATGAACAATATGTTAAGCGTTTCTTTGCGCTGCCAACACTCTATACAATGCGAGGATATGATGTGGCTACTATTTTCGGTACGTTACTTTATGAGAATCGTGAACGTATGATGTTTGAACTGATTCGCGATACGCCAATATCACTCCAAACACCATATCTGTTTGAACAAGATAGCGATAATGGCAAGATTTTTAATGTTGACTGGGCGTTGGTTCAGTACCTGCCAAACTACAATATCGAGGTTAAATAGTGTGGTTCTAAGATATTCTTAAATATTTAGACTGCCGAAAAAATAGGATAAAAAAAAGAGGAGATTGAATATTTCAACCTCCTCTTTTTTGATACTATTTAACCTCTTCGAAATCTACGTCTTGAGGTTCGCCGCTATCTTGAGTCGCACCAGCCCCAGCATCAGCTCCACTAGCACCACCATTAGGGTCGCCTTGTTTGTAGATATCCTCCGAAGCCGCTTGCCAAGCTGCATTCAAATCAGCCATAGCCTTGTCGATATTCTCCAAGTGAGCATCTTTGTGTGCTTTACGCAACTCCTCAAGAGCATTTTCGATTACAGTTTTCTTTTCAGCTGGAATCTTGTCGCCATACTCTTTCAACTGTTTTTCAGTGCTGAAAATCATAGCGTCTGCTCCATTGATTTTATCGATTTTTTCACGCTCTTTGCGGTCAGCCTCTTCGTTAGCTTTAGCCTCGTCACGCATACGTTGAATCTCTGCATCGCTAAGTCCGCTCGAAGCCTCAATACGGATAGTCTGCTCTTTACCAGTACCTTTATCCTTAGCCGAAACTTTTAGGATACCGTTAGCGTCGATATCGAACGTAACCTCAATTTGAGGAACTCCACGAGGAGCCGCAGGAATACCATCTAAGTGGAACTGTCCAAGCGATTTATTGTCTTTCGCCATTTGACGCTCACCCTGCACAATGTGGATTTGAACAGATGGTTGGTTGTCGGAAGCTGTAGAGAAAGTTTCGCTCTTACGAGTTGGAATAGTAGTGTTAGCGTCGATAAGTTTAGTCATCACACCACCAAGTGTTTCGATACCAAGTGATAGTGGAGTTACGTCGAGTAGCAACACATCTTTAACCTCACCTGTCAATACACCACCTTGGATAGCAGCACCAACAGCTACAACCTCGTCAGGGTTAACGCCTTTCGATGGAGCTTTGCCAAAGAATTTTTCGACAACAGCCTGAATTGCAGGAATACGGGTCGAACCACCCACTAGAATTACATCATCGATATCACTAGCCGAAAGACCGGCATCACGAAGTGCTTGTTCGCAAGGTTTTATTGTGTCCTGAATTAGCTTGTCAGCCAATTGTTCGAACTTAGCACGAGTTAGGCTTAATACCAAGTGTTGAGGAATACCATCAACAGGCATAATATATGGTAAGTTAATTTCGGTTTGAGTTGAGCTCGAAAGTTCGATTTTAGCCTTTTCAGCAGCCTCTTTTAGGCGTTGAAGAGCCATAGGATCTTTACGAAGGTCGATTTTGAACTTAGCCAAGAAGTCCTCAGCCATCCAGTCAATGATAACTTGGTCGAAATCGTCACCACCTAGGTGAGTATCGCCATTTGTCGATTTTACTTCGAATACACCATCGCCTAGTTCCAAAATCGAGATATCGAAAGTACCACCACCGAGGTCAAAAACTGCAATCTTCTGGTCTGAGTCTTTTTTGTCCATACCATAAGCTAGTGCAGCAGCTGTCGGTTCGTTGATAATACGTTTAACTGTTAGTCCAGCGATTTCGCCAGCCTCTTTAGTCGCTTGACGTTGAGAGTCTGAGAAGTAAGCTGGAACGGTGATTACTGCTTCGGTTACCTCCTGTCCAAGATACTCTTCAGCTGTTTTCTTCATTTTTTGAAGAATCATAGCCGAAATCTCTTGAGGAGAGTACTCACGACTGTCAATCTTTACACGAGGAGTGTTACCAGCACCTTTAACTACCTCATAAGGAACACGTCCAATCTCTTTTGATACTTGGTCGAAAGTTTCGCCCATAAAACGTTTAATCGAGAAGATTGTGTGTTTTGGGTTTGTGATTGCCTGACGTTTAGCAGGCTCGCCAACTTTACGCTCGTCGCCAACAAAAGCCACGATTGAAGGAGTTGTGCGGTGTCCTTCGCTGTTGGTAATTACAACAGGCTCATTACCTTCCATTACAGAAACACAAGAGTTTGTGGTTCCGAGGTCAATACCAATAATTTTTCCCATTTTTTCTATTATATTTTAAAATTAAACTTACAACTTTGATCGAAATCTGTAGTGATATACTCTCAAATTTCGACTTTACTTTCAACAATTTCTGTGCCAATAGGCTTTGTCACAATTTTTGTCTATATTTGTCCTAATTTAGTTGTTATAACGCCATATTTTACTGCCAAAAACTGACAAAATATGCCAAAAATAGTATTCATAACTGCAACCAAACTTGAGAGAGATGCAATACAAGATGTTGCTCAAAGGTATGGCTACCCCATTGTTATTAGTGGTATAGGTGCAATTAGCACGACAATCTCAACAATTGATGCAATCGACAGGTATGCGCCAGAGATAGTTGTGCAGGTTGGTATTGCAGGAGCCATTAATGATGAATTGAGTGTTGGAGAGGTGGTGGTCGTAGGTAGCGATTTTGAGGCTGATTTGGGAGCGTACAGAGTTGAAACCGAGAGTTTTGTTGCATTTAATACTGAGAAATATTGCAGCAATTACTATGTCGAGGGTCTAAGAGTCGTTAGTGGGCAGAGCGTTGCAACTGCTTGTACCCCACTACTTGAGCGTTGTGCCGATGTTGAGAGTATGGAGGGGGCTGCCTTTATGGCTGCTGCTGCTTATAAAGGAGTTAAGTTTATTGAGATACGTTCGATTTCGAACTACACCTCACAAACAAGAGATGAGTGGCAGGTCGATAAAGCATTATTGTCGTTGAGTAATATGATATCAACAATTATTGAAGACAAATTAATAACTACATAGAAAACCAGAGATGAGAAAAATACTGTTATTAACCACACTTTTATTGATTTTTAGTACCTCAACTAAAGCTCAACGTATTGTTGAGAATTTAAACAAAGGTTGGTCGTTTACTCCTGGCTGGGAGCTATTGAACGACGGTAGTGGCAACAAACTTATCAACATACCTCACACCTGGAATCTTGACGCACTCAGTGGTAAAGCTGATTATAAAAGAATGCTTGGCAACTATCTGCGAGAGATGTCAATACCAAAAGAGTGGCAAAACACCAAAAAGATATACCTGAAGTTCAAAGGTGTCAATGAGAGTGCAGAAGTCTATGTAAACGGCAAAAGAGTGGGCTCGCACAGTGGCGGATACACTGCTTTTGGGTTCGATATCACTCAGTATATTAATTTTGGCAGCAACAATCTTTTGTGGGTTCGCGTTTCTAATGTTCAAGATCTCAATATTATGCCTCTTGTTGGTGACTTCAATATATATGGTGGCATCTATCGTGACGTTGAACTAATCGTAACTCCAACTATCCATATCTCGCAAGGTGACTACGCCTCATCGGGCATAAAAGTAACTACTACCTCAATCAATAATCAAAGAGCTAAGTTGACAATTAGTGCAAAAATTGATGGGGTTGCTGGTCGAGGTGGAGATGTGGAGATGATAATAAGAAATAGTGATGGGGCAATCGTTGACAGCACATACCGCCGTATTAAATTTGATATGAGAGGGCAGAGTGATGTCGTGTGGGGGGCTAATATTGATGAGCCTAGACTCTGGAATGGAACTATCGATCCTCATCTATATAGTGTCGATATTGTAATCAATTCTGCAAGTGCTGCGAGTAAAAATTCAGCGAAGAAAATTAACATTGAGAAGGATAGCCTTAGAGAATATTTCGGTGTTCGCAGTTTTGAAGTTAACGAACGAAATGAGTTTATTCTTAATGGCGAACCATACCAACTCCGAGGTGTTACGCGTCATCAAGACGTTGCGATGCTTGGTAATGCGATTTACCCTCAGAACCACCGTCAAGATATCAAACTGATGGAAGAGATGGGCGTAAATGCTGTCCGACTAACTCACTATCCTCAAGACAAATACTTTATTGAACTCTGTGATAGAGCAGGTATTATTGTTTGGTCTGAAATTCCGTTTGTTGGACCAGGACGTTATCGTGACACTGGCTTTAACGACAGCGATGAGTTCAAGGAGAATGGAACACAACAGCTGATGGAGCTTATCGAACAGCAGTATAACAATCCATCTGTAATGTTTTGGGGATTGTTCAATGAACTGACTCAGCGTGGAGTTGACCCTTCTGGCTATGTCAAGATGTTAAACACCTTAGCCAAAAACGAAGATCCTCACCGATTAACTGTTGCGGCATCGAACCAAGATGGTGAATTAAATTTTATCACAGATTTAATTGGCTTTAATCAATATATTGGTTGGAGTGGAGCTGGAATGCCTCGCAATATTGAGGGGTGGGCGACATCAGTTCGTCGCGATTTTCCACGACTTAAAGTTGCACTGAGCGAATATGGTGCAGGTGGTAGCATATATCAGCACCAAGACTCTACCATCAAACCTGTTGCGAACTCATATTGGCACCCCGAAGAGTGGCAAACGCTTTTTCACGAACAGTATTGGAAAACCATAAACTCAAAACACCAGTTCTGGGGTACTTTTATCAGCTCGATGTTTGATTGGGGCTCGGCCTATCGTACCGAAGGTGACCGCCCTGGGATTAATGACCAAGGTCTAGTTACCTTTGATAGAGCTGTTAAAAAAGATGCTTTCTATTTCTATAAAGCGAACTGGAACAAAAATGATCCATTTGTCTATATAACTGGACGTCGTTTCTATGAAAGAAATAATAAAAAACAGACAATCAAAGTGTTCTCAACGTGCGACGAAGTGACATTGACTATCAATGATAGCACAATCAAAATGGTTAAAAATGATGGTTATGGCACTTTTGTATTCGAAAATTGTACTCTAAAACAAGGAATAAATGTTATAGAGGCGCTTTCAACTGAGGGGTATTATGATCGTATCGAGGTGGAACTCTTGTAATTAAAGATGATAAATGACTAAGAATTAACAAACCGTTAGATTAAACATTTATCATTGTCCATTGGCAATAGAGTAAAAACTATTTGCTGTTCAGTTTCAGATATATCTCTCTGCATACCCAAGCGTCAGTTGCAGCATACTCCATCTGGGCTGTAGTAAGTTTTGTTGCGTCCCAATTACTCAGTCGTTGCGCTTTGCTAACCCTAATCCCAAGAACAATGGCCGCCATTTTTCGAACACTCTTCTCCTCTATACCCCACTTGTAGATAATTGTCTGTAAATCAATAAAACCAGCAGCCTCGAACGGAGCTACTTTGTTGAGTGACTTAATGTCGTCACGAATTGCAGCGCCAATTTTCAGCACATCTTTATCTTCCAATACTCTAACTATCTTGTCGGAGAGCGGAAATTGTTTTACGCGAAATAACAGAGCTGCTTTTTGTGTCGAAAGCTGAAGTAGTGATAGGCTGTGGTGCACGTTCTTGCTAAAAGAGGGACGAGTTTCAGTATCAAAGCCTAGAATAGAGCAGCCGCTAAGTAGTTTCTCTGCTTTTAGCATAGACTCGGCATTATCGACAATCAGAATTTGCCCATCAAAGCTACCTTGTGGTGTAGCTGCAACCTCGTCGTTGCTTATGTTACTTTGATATGACACAAGAAAACAGAGCTAATAATTATAAACAATCTAGAAAGTCTGGTTCGAAATGACGTGCAACCTTCTCTTTATACAAATCACCAATCGTAATTATAATGCCTGTCTCCTCAACGTTTCCAAAATCGTGGTTCACAGCAGTTTCAAATACTTTCATCGTTGGCGAAAGACTCATATAAGCGTTAATGAGCGGAGGAATAACCTCTTCGAAATTTCGAACAATTCGAGATAATATCTTGTAGTTCTCAACATAATCGCGACCTACAAAAATAGCCCTCATCTCGTTCTCATCAATCTGAAAATTAGCAGGATAACGAGTCTTCATCAGCCCATCTCTGTCTGGGAAATATTTTTGGAGGAAGTAAATCAACATATTACGAGCTTCGACATTGTATTCGCCATACATAGTCACTTTTCCAAACAGATACTTTATGTCAGGGTTGCGACTAACTACTGTTCCAAGTCCATCCCAAAGATTGTCTAGTGCAAAAAGTGCTTTAAGAGAGCCTGTGGCCTGATATTTTGTCTGAACAAACGAACGTCCGAGCTCCATTGTATATGGTAGATATTTTTTTCTGAATTTGTCTGAGAAATCAAAATAGTGCTCAGTCGAGAGGCATTTTGGATTAGATGAACGAGGTATTATATAGCGATAACCGCCAAGTATCTCTTCGAGCTGCGGATCCCAGACAATGAGTTGAAAGTAACCCTCTGGATGGATATCGTAGTCGTCAATATCAACCTCTTTCCCAGTTCCACCACCAGCATTTCGAAAAGCCTCTTCACGTAGTCGCCCTATTTCTCTCATCAAATTAGGAGCTTGAGCCGCTTTAAAGACGTATATCTTATTTCCTGCTTTATTCGTGTTGCGCAGAAATAATTGGTCAGTCATTTCTGCTTTGAGCAGCTCTCTATCTACTCTTTCAATCAATTTTTCCATCTAATTTCTATAATATGCCTCTTTTTATAATTCATAACTTAGTTCTATCCTAGATACGCTGATTTATTGCTATTAAAGTTAATTAATTTTTAAAATAAACTAATAATTATGAATTGAATATCGTTAGTTCTTTAAATCCGTAAACCTTTTCTCTAATATAATTATTCCAATCTTTTACTGTCTTGGAGTTGTCAATAACTATTGGCTCACCAAAGTATATCTTGACCTCTCTCCCCTGTTGAAAAAATACCTCGCGAGGTAGTAGTACCATCTCCAAATTTGCTTTAATACCTATCCACTTGCGAAAACGGGCGAAACGATAAAAGAATTTAGAATTTCGTGCCTCCACAAAGGTAGGAATAACCACCCGTTCGCTTTTCATACATTTGGTTATATAGCTAGGTTTCCAAGGCAAATCGACAATAGTCCCTTTCTTGCCCAATCTTGAACACAACCCCGCAGGAAAGTTAATAATCGGGTTTATTGAGTTATAAAGCTCCTCCATTTTTTGAGAAAGTTCCGATGCTTGAGCACCGTGTTTGTTGACACCCACAAAGATAGGTTTAATAGGTTCAATATTGAGCAATATGTCGTTGACTATCAATTTTACGTCAGGTCTAATGTTGTGAATTGCAGTTGCGAGTATCATTCCGTCCACACCTCCTAACGGATGGTTAGCAGCAAATAGTATCTTACCGTCGGCTGGAATATTCTCTACACCATAAAGTGAATATCTTACCCCAATATTTTCTAATGCACCATCAATAAAACCGTACGGTTCACGATGCTCATAAAGAGCAAGTATTTCGTTATGTTTTTTTGCTTTTATAAGGCTTTCGACCCACCCCACAACAAATCGAGGCACAAAACGAGCCAGTTTAGGATTTTTATCTTTAAGAACTTTACCTACATCAAGTCTAACACTCTTAAATTCAGCCATTTCGAGAGACTTTATTACAGCTATTTTTGTTTTTTTTACTCTTAATGAGTTACTAGAACAACACAAAGTTAACAAAAATTATTAATTTTGCACCTATGTATCATAAAGCAGTATTATTAGAACAGAGCGTTGATCTATTGGACATCAAAAAAGATGGGATATATGTCGATGTAACCTTTGGTGGAGGAGGTCATAGTCGTGAGATTTTGAGCAGACTTGGAAGCAAAGGTCGTTTGATTTCGTTCGACCAAGATGTTGATGCTCTATCAAATGTGATTGATGACAAACGTTTTACGCTTGTTCATAACAATTTTAGATTTATTCGCCCTTGTCTTAGAGCTATGGGCATTGAGCGTGTTGATGGAGTTTTGGCGGACTTGGGAGTTAGTTCTCACCATTTCGATACGCCAGAACGCGGTTTCTCGTTTCGTTTCGACGAACAACCGCTCGATATGCGAATGAATAAGAGCGGTTCGCTGACAGCAGCCGATATTGTCAATAACTATGAGTTGGAGCGACTTGCTACGCTTCTTGGTCGTTATGGCGAGGTTAAAAATCCCTTTAAAGTTGCAAAGTTAATTGAGGCAGCACGTCCTATCGCCACAACTACGGAACTGATATCGGCAGTTGAGCGCACAATTGAACGCAATGCGCGCACAAAGTCACTTTCGAAGATATTTCAAGCACTTCGTATTGAGGTTAATGGCGAGATGTTGGCGCTTGAAATGATGTTAAATGGTGCCCTTGAGATATTGGCAGTTGGAGGTTCGCTTTCGGTTATTTCGTATCACTCGTTGGAGGATAGGTTAGTAAAAAACTTCATTCGTAGTGGAAATTTCGAAGGGAAGATTGAGAAGGATTTTTATGGCAAGGTTTTGACTCCTTTTGAGGCTACAACTCGTAAAGCAGTTGAGCCGACGCCTGAGGAGGTAGAGCTGAATCCGCGTTCACGCAGTGCAAAACTTAGGGCTGCGACAAAGATATAGTTGTTTACAAAAGCACTCAGCAATGTCTAACAAGAAGAAAACAAGAAAAATATCGGCAAAGAGTATATTTTCGGGTAGCGTTCTCTCTAACGAACGTTTTATCCGCCGATTGCCTATTGTTGGTTTTGTGGGTTTGTTGATGATTATCTATATGGCTATTGGGTTTACAGTTCAGCGCAAACACAATCAGATTGAGAAGTTGACCAACGAGATAACAAAACTGCGCACCATATCGGCTACAACTTCGGCGGTGAGGCAGCAGTTGACTCGCCAACAAAATATAGAGGAGCTAATCAAGAAGTTCAATCTTCAGTTGATACTTCCCACCACGCCTCCTCACATTATAGCTGCACCAAAAAGCAACAAAGAATAGTAGCTCTTATCTTTTGCTCTGTTAAGAGAGTAGTAAAAATACAGCAGCACCAGCAACATATCCTGCAATTGCTAGGAGAGAGAATCTTTTGAGGTAGTATCCAAAGGTCAGTTTTTCCATTCCCATTACGGTTACACCTGTTGCAGAACCAATAATGAGGAGCGAACCTCCTGTCACAGCACAATAGGCTAAAAAAGTCCAGAAAGCGGAGTTGGTCATATAAGTACCTGCTTCGGCAATTGGGTACATACCTTGCGTTGCAGCTACTAGTGCTACATTGTCGACAAACGAACTCATAATGCCGATAGTAAAGCTAATGGCAAGTGGTTCTCCAATTGAGTTTTCGAGTAGATGTCCCACTTCGCCAAGTGCACCCGCAACTTTCATAGCTCCAACACTCATCAACACGCCGAGGAAGAACATAATTGTTGACATGTCGATTCGTGAGATTACGTTGCTAACGCTCATTCTCTTATCTTCGGGCAGCATTGTGAGTTTGCCGTACATTCTGTCGGTATAGATCCATAAAACGGAGAGTCCGAGCAGAATACGCATAAAAGGGGGTAGTGTGCTCCACTCTGAAAATACAGGCACGAGAGCCATAGTAGAAACGCCAAGTACGAGAATAATGATACGAGAGCTATTATTTACGTGCGCAGCAATGCTGTCTGGTTCGATAGCTGTTGTTTCGAGTGGTGGTAATTTTTCGCCTTTTTTAAAGAAAGCATAAGTTACGATTGTGAGTGGAACAAGCATACAAACAATCGCCGCAGGAAGAACGTGCGATATTTGGTGCATAGGGGTCACATTCTTACCGTTCCAAAGAAGGATAGTGGTAACGTCTCCAACAGGCGAGAATGAACCTCCTGCATTGGCTGCAATAATAATCATACCTGCGTATAGCCATCTATCACGCTGTTCGGGCACAAACTTTCTCAGTAGTGCAATCATAATAACAGCAGTTGCTATATTGTCTAAAATGGCAGAGAGTAGAAACGTAAGAATAGCAAATATCCAGAGCAGTTTTCGTTTGTTGAGTGTAGTGATTCTGTCCGATATTACCCTAAAACCGCCGTGAACATCGATAAGCTCGACAATTACGAGTGCGCCCATAACAAAGAAGAGTGTTTCGCTAACATCTCCGAGTTCGGCAGCTACAACCTCTGTACCTACGGGTAGTCCCCACAGTGCTATTACGACCCACATAACAACGCTCATAGCGATAGCAATAGCCGATTTGTTGACACCAATTTTATCTTCAAAAGCGATCAAAGTGATTCCTGCAATAAATATAAGAATCATAAGTAGAGTTATCGACATATTTTTTAGAGTTTTGGGTTAGAATTATTACATTAATAATGACGCAAATATAGCGATAAAATCGAGTGACTACATAGTTATTTATAAAAATAGTGACTGGTGACTAGCATCACTAATCACCAGTCACTAATCGCCGTTACTAGAACTAGCGATTCATAATACTATTTTGGCGCGAGATACTCTCCATATGAATAGCGTTAAGAATAATCGAGATAAACTCGCGACTGAGTGACAAATGCTCTGCTTCGCCTAGAAACCTCTCAACAATTGTTTCCCAACGTTTGCTTTGGAAAATCATTACGTTATTTTCACGTTTTACTTCGCCAATCTTTGCTGCAACACCCATTCGTCGACTCAGCAACTCAAAAAGTTCGACATCATATTGGTCAATTTGATTACGAAGCGCGTCGATTTGTTTCAAAAACTCTGCTTTTTCGACTGTTTCGTGTCGCCAGTTGACTCTACCCAACATTTTATCGAGGTCGGCAGGAGTAAGTTGTTGTGCGGCATCGCTCCAAGCCTTATCTGGGCGGCAGTGGCTTTCTATTATAAGTCCGTCGTAGTTCAAATCGGCTGCCTCTTGCGACACCGAAAAGAGCAATTCGCGGTTACCTGAAATATGAGAAGGGTCGCAAATCAATGGCACTTCGGGCATTAATCTTCTCATTTCGAGCGCTAGGTGCCACATAGGGGTATTACGGTAGATTGATGTAGCGAAACTGCTAAAACCGCGATGGATTAGTCCGAGTGAGGTTAGTCCCACTTTTGCTAATCGTTCTACTGCACCTGCCCAGAGAGCGACTTCGGGATTGAGCGGATTTTTGACTAGTACTGGCACGTTTACGCCGCTTAGTGCATCGGCGATTTCTTGGACAGAGAATGGGTTAACGGTGGTACGTGCGCCAATCCATAGCACATCGACGCCATATTTTAGTGCTAATTCTACGTGTTTGGCGTTAGCTACTTCGGTAGCGATAGGTAGTCCGGTATCTTTTTTTGCGGCGGCGAGCCACTTTAATCCCTCTTCGCCGGCACCTTCGAAACACCCTGGTTTGGTGCGTGGTTTCCAGATTCCTGCTCTTAGTATGTTAACTCTGCCAGTTACGGCAAGTGCTCGGCAGGTTTCGATGGTTTGTTCTTCGGTTTCGGCGCTGCAGGGACCAGCGATAATCATTGGTCTTGAGGCGTTAATAATTTTGTTCAGCATAGTTATATAGTTTAATTCTAAAGATCGTAAAAATGCAAATAAAAAATGTCAAAAAACGACACGTCGTCGGAAACAAAGTTTCCGTTAAAAGTTTTTGGTTTTGTTCTCACTCTAATCAACCTCTCGTTGCAGCTTTTTTAGCTTTTGTTAAGTATCTTGCCAATCTTGTTCGCCTTCTCAATGGCGGCAATCAACCCCTCGGCATCATCTCGCTCAATCAATCGCCTAATTATCTGCAACTGATGAATATTCTCCCGCAATACATCTAAAACATTGTACTTGTTCTCTAAAAATATCGGCACCCACATCTTCGCCGACGACTTTGCCAAACGCACCGTACTCTCGAAACCACCACCAGCAAGATCAAGTATATGATCCTCCTCTCGCTCTTTCTCCAACACTGTAAGCGCAAGTGCAAAGCTAGTAATATGTGATATATGACTTACATAAGCCGTATGTAAATCCTGTTCCTCGGCACTCATATAGAGCATCTTCATCGATAAATGAGCGTACAACTCCTCGACCAACTCAAGCGCGTTATCATCTGACAACTCTCTATCGCAAATCACTGCTACTCGTCCCTCAAAAGCACCACTTACTGCTGATTGAGGTCCTGAATGTTCAGTTCCCCACATTGGGTGCGAAGCTACAAAACGACCTCTAAGTGGGTGGTGTTCGATTACCGAGCATAGTTCGGCTTTGGTCGAGCCCATATCCATAACTACTGTACCTGTTTGGTTATTGTCTTTAAGCAGGTTTAGTGTTTTTATAGCTAGCAGTGGGGTTGTGTCAACGGGTGTTGTGATTACCACTAGTTCGCTTTCGAGTATGGCATCTGGGAGTTGCTCGATTTTATCGATGAGTCCAAGCTGGAGTGCTTTTTGGGCATTTTGGGGAGAGACTTCTACGCCGACGATTGTTTCGGCAAGTCCTTTTTCGCGTAGGGCGATAGCCAGTGAGCCTCCAATCAGCCCAACTCCTATAATTGTAACCTTCTTCATTATGGTAAACTAAAAATCAAATCAAAAAATCAAAAAAAGAAGAAAAACGCAGTTTTTCAAAAAAGTTTTTGGTTTTCCCTTTTTTCAAAAAGTTCCCCAAAAACTTTTGAGATTAAACCGCTCTAATCTGCCTCTAGCCTCGCAATCACACGCTCTAATGTCGCCACACTCGCACACAACGACAACCGCACATAACGTACCGCCGCACTGCCAAAAATCCCCCCAGGTGTCACAAAAATATCCTTCTCATAAAGTATCCTATCGCAAAACTCATAACAGTCGCCCTCGAAACCCTCCGGCAACTCCGCCCACAAAAACAGTCCAACCTGACCACTCTCATACCTGCAATCCAACATATCAAAAATTCTCTCGCCCAACTTCTCCCTCTCTCTATACAACGCATTCTGCTCTATATACCACTCATCGCCCAACCCTAGCGCTACCGCCGAAGCGTGTTGCTGCGCTATGAACATCGAATTATTGAGATTGCTCTTATATCTCAACACATCACCCAATACCTTAGCATTACCCACCATAAAACCAACTCGCCAACCTGCCATATTATGGCTCTTGCTCAACGAATTAAGCTCCACTGCCACACTCTTTGCACCCTCAATACTAAGCAACGACAACGGCTCGTCGTTACGAATAAAACTATACGGATTGTCGTGAATCAACAATATGTTATGCTCCGAAGCCCACGCTACAATCCTCTCAAAAAACTCTCTCGTCGCCGAAGCTCCCGTTGGCATATGGGGATAGTTCAACATCATCATCTTTACACCCTTAGTCGGTAGCTCCTCGATACGAGGCATCCACCCATTGTCAGCACTTAGTTCATAGTAAACAGTTTCGCCCTCAACCATTCGCACCGCTGCGCTATAAGCAGGGTAACCAGGGTTTGGTACCAACACTTTGTCGCCTTTATTGATATAGGCATTGCACAAAAATATCAACCCCTCTTTGCTGCCATAGAGCGTCAATATCTCCGAAGTGGCATCAAGTTCAACACCATATCTCGCTCTGTACCACTGAGCAACAGTCTCGAGTAGTTCGGCAGTGCCTTTGTAGTTGGCATAACCGTGTGACGAGCTAGTGGATGCTGACTCGAAAAGTGCCTCGACAACCGTTTTATGAGGTGGTAGGTCGGGGCTGCCAATTCCTAGGCTTATTATATCGTGACCCTCTCTTCGGAGTTGCTCGATTTCGGCTAGTTTTTTCGAAAAGTAGTATTCCGACACCCCTTGTAGCCTATCGGCAAGCTCAATTTCAACCTGTTTCATAAATCAATAAATCAAAAAAACAATAATTCTAAAAGTTAAGAGTCATCGAAAACTCAGTTTTCGTCAAAAACCTGCAAGAAGAATTTCCGACACACCCACAATAAATACTCCCAAGGCGCAAATCCGAAGGATTTGTAAGACTTAAAGAGCGTAACTCATCTCACTTACTCTATCGCCGTATGTTTATAAACTCCGTAAATATGCATCTCCTCGGCAATCTCGTAAAGCTCCGATACCGCTCTGTCCAAATCATCCATAGACCCAAACTCAAGCCCCATATGAAAAAGGTAACTAAACGGATTCTCGGGAATTGGGCAAGACTGCAACAACGACATATTGATATTGTTACGACTTAGTATCTGCAACGCCTCGAGCAACGAACCTTGACGGTGACATAGTTTTAGATACATCGATGCTTTGTCAACATCAGTGGCATCAAAACGGCTATCATCGCTTCTGGCAAGTATCAAAAAACGAGTTTGGTTGTTTTTAATTGTATTAATCTGTGGAGCAACGATTTCGAGTCCGTAAAGCTCCGCTGCCAATTCTCCTGCAACTGCACCCACACCAACTAAGTTTTGCTCTGCGATATGACGAGCCGAAAGAGCTGTATCCTCGCTCTCTACCAACTCCCAATCTCGGTATTCGAGATAGTCCATACACTGCAACAACGCAATGGGGTGCGAACGTACTTGTGTAATATCTTCAACCCTAGTTCCCGGTAGCGCCATTAGATTTTGAGTGATTGAGAGGTAATGTTCTCCCACAACTTTTAGTCCCTTGTTTTGCACTATTTTGTAGTTAGCTAGTATCGACCCTGCTATCGAGTTCTCAATCGCCATTACAGCCACATCTACTACACCTTCGTTTACAGCAGCACCAACCTCACGAAATGTTTTGCAGGTCATCAACTCGACATCATCTCCGAAATATTTATTTGCCACTATGTGGTGGAACGAACCCTCGAACCCTTGAATTGCTACTTTCATTCTTGTTCTTTATTAATTTGTCAAAAAAAAACGACCTCTATTTTATTAGAGGTCGCCTACTTAAGTATTTTTTATCACGTTGATATATCTACATAATCGTCTGACCTCTACTATTTTTTAAAATAATAAAAGTAATAAAACGAAAAGCTAAAAGAGTTTTGTAGATTGTTCATTATGCCTGTTTTCTATTAAAGTCTAAGATAAGGCTACTCTAGGCTACTTATCTAAGCACGTGTCAAAGGTAATAAAATATTTTTAAAAACAGTGCTATTGCTATATTTTTTTAGCAATGTCAAGAAAATAAACGCTAAATTTCATTTTCTGAGCCTTTTTTAAAAGTTTGATATAAAAAATGTTTTGTTTGTGGAGATATTTTTTATACTTTTGTGTTATTCTTATAACAACACCTTTGTAATTAACTTGCAATATAACCCAACTAACAATTCTAAAAGACTATGAGTCAAAAGCTTAAAATCCGCGACTTGACCCTTCGCGACGGTAAACAGTCATCAGATCGGAAGCGCACACGTCTGACCTCCAGTCCCCTCCAGAAAACTCGTAGACCTTCTTCTT